>JANNAJ010000553.1:0-10212 GCA_031384285.1 Verrucomicrobiota bacterium | reverse complement strand
GGACAGATACCTGCAGCTTCGTCGCCGCCCAACGCCTCCCCGCTCAATTTGAGCAGGATACGGCGGTACTTGGGTGCGGGCTTGGCTGCGGAGTTCTTCTTCATCGGCGGGGCTGATGTAACCGGTTTGCCACGAACGCGTCAAACGTGCTCCCGTCCAGAGCACGGAAGCCGGCGTCAATGTCGGACCAACCAGAACCCGATCGCCCCGATGCCTACCACGACCGATCCGATGGCCACACGCCGGCGTACCCGCCTCAGATGTCGCCACTCGGGATTGTCGTCCAGCCATCGCTCGCAATGAGGGCAACGCGAGGGATTCTTGGCCACGCCTTTGCCGCAATGGGGACAACGCGGTCTGAAAATCTGGGTCAAAACGATTCTCGGACTTCACTTTGGGGCGGATACCTCACCGAAGTAGGATAGTCTTTGAACTACCCCGTTCTCAATCAAGCGAACATCTATCCGCAACACAGATTTCCCGTATGCTCGGTCTTTTCACCGATATGTCACCGTCCATCGCCAAGGACTCGTCTACTACGATAACGATATTTATTAACTATTTTGTCTATTTTTCGCCTCTTTCGCGAGCAATATATCACATGGCAACCTAGGAAATCGGTGAAATGCGGGCGCGGCCTTGCTTCCCGGTATCTGGAAAAGGCCCGACCTTCGCGTGACTTTTCTCAGGAATGCGCAGCAATCCTGCATCTGAGCTCTCGCTAGAGGTCTGCAGGTCACCTGAGGGTGACCGAAATCAGAATGTCGAAGATACGTCCAGAACGGATATCTTAGGAAATTGCCTTAGTTTTCAACTTAAAGCCGTTCGACCGGGCGGTCACGCGAGTGCATCGCTCACCAGGGCCTGGGCCTCGGTGACAATGCGCTGGAGATGCTCGGTCCCGCGGAAGCTCTCGGCATACAGCTTGTAGATGTTCTCGGTGCCGCTCGGGCGCGCGGCGAACCAGCCGTTCTCCGACACGACCTTCAGGCCGCCGATGGACGCTCCGTTCCCGGGCGCCCGGGTGAGCTTCGCCAGGATCGGTTCGCCGGCGAGCGAATCACCCTTCACGGCTTCGGGGGACAGTTTCTTGAGCTTCGCCTTCTGCGCCGCCGTGGCAGGAGCGTCGAGCCGGGTGTAGCTCGGCGCACCGAACCGGGACGTGAGCTCGGCATGGTGCCGGCCGGGGTCTTCGCCGGTGACCGCGGTGATCTCGGCCGCAAGCAACCCGAGGATGAGCCCGTCCTTGTCGGTGCTCCAAGCGGTGCCGTCGCGCCGCAGGAAGCTGGCCCCGGCGCTCTCTTCGCCGCCGAAGACACAGGTGCCGGCGAAGAGCCCGGGAGCGAACCACTTGAACCCCACCGGCGTCTCCATCAAGGGCCGCCCGAGGCTGGCGACGACCCGGTCGATGAGGCTGCTGCTCACGAGCGTCTTTCCGACGACCCCGGCCGCCGGCCAATCCGGCCGATGGGTGAGCAGGTAGCGGATCGCGACCGCGAGATAGTGGTTCGGGTTCATCAGACCCGCGCTGCGCGTGACGATCCCGTGGCGGTCCGCGTCGGGATCGCAGGCCCACGCGATGTCGAACCG
Organism: Verrucomicrobiota bacterium; assembly: GCA_031384285.1. Classification (GTDB taxonomy): domain Bacteria; phylum Verrucomicrobiota; class Verrucomicrobiia; order Limisphaerales; family UBA9464; genus CAIVQB01. The sequence goes on along the minus strand of JANNAJ010000553.1, from coordinate 8,622 downwards.
GTCCTTCATCCCGACCAGGCCGGCCATCGCGTACGGGCTCGAGCAATCCATGCGGATCTTCCCGTCGTGGTCGAGGGTCATGAAACCGAACGCCGGATCCACCGTCTTGTTCACGATGGTGATGTCCAGACCGTGCCGCTCCGCGATCGGCTGCCAGTAGGGCAACGATGCACCACCGAGCGGGTCGACGCCGATGCGGACGCCGGAGGCCTTGATCGCGGCGAGGTCGACCACCGAGGCCAGGTCGTCGACGTAGGGCGAGATGAAGTCGTGCGCGTGGGTCGTCGCCGCGCGGATGGCCCCGGTGTGCGGGGTCCGTTTCACGTCGCGATTGCCGGCGCGGAGCAGCACGTTCGCGCGGTCCTGGACCCAATCGGTCACATCGGTGTCCGCGGGACCGCCATCGGGCGGGTTGTACTTGAAGCCGCCGTCCTGCGGCGGGTTGTGCGACGGCGTGATGACCAACCCGTCCGCGAAGGCCGCCTTGCGCCCGCGGTTGTGGCCGAGGATGGCGTGCGAGACCACCGGTGTGGGGACGAATCCGTTGCCGGCCGCGATGAAGGTCTCGACGCCGTTCGCCGCCAGCACCTCCAGCGCGGTGCGTTCCGCCGGGCGCGAGATGGCGTGGGTGTCCTTGCCCAAGAAGAGCGGTCCCCGGTCGCCCTTCATCGCGCGGAAATCGCAGACCGCCTGGGTGATGGCCGCGATATGGGCGTCGGTGAACGTGCCGTCCAGCGGCGTGCCGCGGTGTCCGCTCGTCCCGAACGCGACCGCTTGCGTCGGATCGGCGAGGTCGGGCATGCAGGTCTCGTAGGCACGCTCCAGCGCGACGAGGTCGGTCAGCATGTCTTTCGGGGCCGGCTTCCCGGCGAGCGGATGTGGCATGGACGGAGCGTATCGGGATCCACTGCCGCGGGGGAAGCGAGGACGGCGTCCGAGCCGATTCCTTGTGCAGGCCACGCTCCTTCCCGCCGATGCCCAGAGCCGTGCGCAGGCTTGTCGGATCGTGGCCGTTCGGGGACGTTTTCCGCACCGCCATGAAACCGTTCTTCGTCTTTGTCGCCATGTCCGCTCTGGTCGCGACCCTCAGCGCCGAAGTCCAACCCGTCTTCCCCCTCTGGCCCGACAAGGCTCCCGGCGCGCTCGGGAGCGGCACCAACGACATCCCGACGCTCACGCCGTACCTGCCGTCGGCGGAGAGAGCGACCGGAGCGGCGGTCGTGATCTGTCCGGGCGGCGGCTATGGCGGACTCGCGTCGCACGAAGGCGCGGACTACGCCCTCTACTTGTCCCGCCGCGGCGTGACCGCTTTCGTCCTCAAGTACCGCCTTGGAAGCCACGGTTACCGGCATCCCGTCATGCTCGGCGACGCGGCCCGCGCGGTGAGGTTGGTGCGGTCCCGGGCTTCGGAGCTCAAGCTCGACACGAAGAAGATCGGGATCATGGGCAGCAGCGCCGGTGGACATCTCGCCTCAACGCTCCTGACCCACTACGACCTCGGTGATGGCGGCGCGCCGGATCCGGTCGACCGGATCAGTTCCCGTCCGGACATCGGGATCCTCTGCTATCCGGTGATCACGATGGAGAGCTATGGCCACACGGGTTCGCGCGAGAACCTCCTCGGGAAGTTCCCGACCGCCGATCTGGTCAATCTGCTCTCGAACGAGAAGCAGGTCTCGCCCGGGACGCCGCCGACCTTCCTCTGGCACACGGTCGAGGACCAGGCGGTGCCGGTGCGCAACTCGCTCGAGTTCGCCGCCGCCCTCTCGCGGAATGGCGTGCCGTTCGATCTTCACATATACCAGCACGGCCGCCACGGAATCGGCCTCGCCTCAAAGCCTCCGGAGTTCGACAACGCGCATCCGTGGGCCGACGACCTCGTCTTCTGGCTCAAGGCCCAAGGCTTCGTGAAGTAGGCGGGCAACGCACCGGAAGGCCTCAGGAAAAAGGCGATCCCGCTCGAGGACGGAAATCCGCGGCGGGATCGGGAGGCTGTCGTCGCCCGTGCTCGGGCGGGATCGGAGCGTCAAGGACGCTTGGTGGAAGGAGGAGCCTTGGGCTTCTCCTTCTTGGGCTTCTTCACTTCTTTTTTCTGGCTGTTGTTTCCTTTGGCCATGGTGGGCTCCTTCGTTTTCTTCGCGTGTCGCGCCTCTGCTAGGTCGTCCGGCGATCGATTGCAAGCAGCGTGATGCCCCGCAGCGCGGCACGACGCGGCGAAGGCGCCGGGAGCAAGTGCTCGGAGGAGGCAGACGAAACAGGGATCGTCATCGCGTCGCCTTCGCGGTGACCCCCCGAGGGGTCCAAGGGCCCGCCGGCTCCGCGAAACAACTTCCGCCGGGAGCGGCTCTGCTGCTACAACCACCCATGCAGTTTCACGAACTCGGCCTGCGCCTCGCCCTCCTTGATGCGGTGGCGGCGATGGGCTACAAAGAGGCCACGCCCATCCAAGAGAAAGCCATCCCCCTGATGTTGCAGGGGCGCGATGTCATCGGTTCGGCTCAGACCGGCACCGGCAAGACCGCCGCCTTCGCCCTGCCCATCATCCACCAGATCGGCACCCATGGCCCCGGGCCCCGCTGCCTCGTGCTCGAACCGACCCGCGAGCTCGCCTCTCAGACCGAGGAGAACTTCAAGAAGTTCGCCAAGTTCACGAACCTCAATGTCAGCGTGGTCTTCGGCGGCGTCGGCTACGGCAAGCAGAAGGACGAGCTCAAGGCAGGCGTCGACATCCTCGTCGCCACGCCGGGCCGTCTGCTGGACCACATCCAGGAGAAACTCGTGGACCTCAGCGGAGTGAAGCATCTCGTGCTCGACGAGGCCGACCGCATGCTGGACATGGGCTTTCTGCCGGTCGTGAAGCGCATCGTCGAGAATTGCGGCAAGGACCGCCAGTCCGCCCTCTTCTCCGCGACCGTGCCGCCGGCGATCGAGACGCTCATCCAATGGGCCATGCGCTCGCCGGAGACGATCGAGATCGGCGCGCGCCGTTCGCCGGCCGAGACGGTGAAGCACGTGCTCTACCCCGTCGCCGAGCGCCAGAAGAAGGACCTGCTCCGGGCGCTGCTCGACCACGTCCACTACGAGTCCGTGCTCATCTTCTGCCGCACGCGCCGCCGCGCGGACGACATCGAGGCCCTGCTCAAGCGCAACGACCACCGCGTCGCGGCCATCCACAGCGACCGTTCGCAGGCCGAGCGCGAGCAGGCGTTGGCCGGGTTCAAGTCGGGCAAGTTCGAGGTGCTCGTCGCCACCGACATCGCGTCGCGCGGCCTCGACATCGCCGACGTCACGCACGTGATCAACTTCGACGTGCCGAAGCACCCGGAAGATTACGTCCACCGCATCGGCCGGACCGGCCGCGCCAAGTCGACGGGCGACGCTTTCACGATCATGGTGGCCGAGGACGCCCAAGCGGTCCGGAGCATCGAGCGCTACATCGACCGCACTATCGAGCGGGTGAAGCTCAAGGATTTCAACTACGACTACACCGCTATCTTCGACGACGGGAAGCCCGGCATGGGCCACGTCGCGGAGCGGAAGATGAAGGGTGTCCGGCTCACCGGCGGCTACTACTTCGGCCCGGCCAAGCGCCGCCGCTGACCTGGATCCGGCGAAAAGGCCGCACGCCTTGGATCACCGGAAGTTCCGCCACCGGGGAACGAAGCGACGTCCGTCAGGCGCCGGGACGCGATGCCCGCAACGCGACGACCTGGTCGCGCAGTTCTTTCGCGAGCGCCTTCCTGTCCTCGCCGGGATGCCGGCCGGCCCCGAACGCGACGCGTCCGCCCAGACGCGGCTTGGACAGCAGGTTCAGGAAGTGCGGGAAGAACGTCATGTCGCGCCAGTAGGCGACGTCTTCCGCGACCGTCCCGCCCTCCACCGAGTAATCGAGCGCGACCGGCGCGACGCTCCAGCCGTTGCCGACGGCGGTCGCCAGCAGCGACGGACGGAACGGTAGCACGTCGTCCCCGCCCGAACTGGTGCCTTCCAGGAAGATCACCACCGGCACGTCCGCCTCGATCACCGGATCGAACTGCCTCGCCACGTCGACCAGGTCGCCCTTGCGTTCCCGTTGGAGATAGATGGTGCCGGCGCACTGTGTCAGCCAGCCGACGACCGGCCAACCGCGCACCTCGGCCTTCGAGACGAACACCATCGGCGTGACCGCGACGAGGGTCACGATGTCGAGATAGCCGAGGTGGTTCGAGCAGAGGAAACGGGCGGTCGGCACCTCGCCGACGGACCCGACCTCGAGGTCCAGCACCTTGCAGAGGCGTCTCGCGTGGCGGTGCGCCCAATCGGCGCGGCGGCGATAATCGCGCCGGCCGCGCCTCTTCTCCACCGGGCGGACGGACGACCAGAAGTCGCCCAGCGCGGTGGCGCAGAACCAGAAGAAGCGGATGGAACGTCCCGCGACGCGGAACGGGTGACTCGGCATGGGCCTAGCCTAGGATGCGGTACGCCGCGGGGGGAAGCGCTTCGAGATCCAGCCAGGTGAGGAAGTCGATGGTCTTGAACTCCCGGTCGAGCGCCGGCGGGCCGCAGATCTTGCCGCCGAGCGAGAGGTAGGCGCGCAGCAGCTTGGGGGTCTTGGGCACCTCCGGAGCGAGCTGCTCCATGTCGCATCGGTACGGCACCAGCGGGAAGGTCCTCAACGCGGGCTCGACCAGATGCGCCGCGCTCAGCTCGAAGAAGGCCGACGCGCCGACCCGGGGATCCTGCGACGTGAGCGAGCTGCAGCCGACGAAGTAGCGCCCACCATGTTCACGGGCGTAATCGGCGATGCCCTTCCAGAGCAGGCCGAGGACGAGGATGTTCCGGTGGTCCCGGTGGACGCACGCGCGGCCCAGCTCGATGATCTCGCCGCGGAACGGCTCGAACGGCGCGAAATCGAACTCCTGGGCGGAATAGTAGCCGAGATGGCGGCCGGCCGCGGTGCCGGTCTGGAGGCGATACGTGCCGACGATGTCGCCCGACCGGGTGTCCTCGACCAGCAGATGGTCGCAGACCGGGTCGAAGCGGTCCTCGTCGCGGAGCGTGGCGAACGAACTCTCCAGACCTTCGTTGAGCTCGAGGTTGAAGACCAGGAACCGCAGCGCCTGTGCGGCCTGGATGTCGGCCAATCCGCGGGCCCGGCGCATCGAGTACGGCGAGCCCTCCTGGGCACGGGTCAGGACTCGCGACCCCATGTCGGTGGCCGCTCGTCGGAGTTTGGCGGTCACGCCCCCAGCTAGCATGCCTTGTGTCATAGCGGGCGGAGTCTGCCCGGGCAAGTCCCCGGACCGCACGTCAAGTCGGGGTGACGGAGGTGACGGCGCAGTGAACTCCCGGCGGCGCGGGACTCCGGTCGCGGCTAGGAGGGCAGGCTTCGGTCGTGGGGCACCGGCCGGTAGCACGGCGTCCCACGCCGTGGTCCGGACCTGGCGATGCCCGTCAACGATCCTTCTTCTCCGGGCCGTCCCGTCGGTTCTTCTGTTGCCGCGAGATCACGACACCCTCGGCCTTGCCGTCCAATTGCGCCCGCACGTTGGCGGCACGCTCGGCGATGAAGCGCTTCAACTGCCACACCGGTCGGTTCCGGTCCTCCGGACTGCCGTCGCGCGGACCGCTGTAGAAATCCGAGGCCACCGCCGTCTCGAACCGGCTGAGCCGTTCCGGCGACCATTCGGTGATCAACGGCCGCATGGCCGCGGCGATTTCGTCCACCCGGCGGACGAGCCGGTCCGGCACGAAGACCGTCTTGAGCTGCCGCTCGAGTTCCTGGCGATAGCGCTCCTTGAAGGCGGGGACCGCCAGCATCCGCTCCAAGAAGCGGTTCGGCCCGGTCCACGGATGCCAGATGCTCGCCCGGGTGCGCTCGTCGGCGGTGCCGATGTGCGGGAACTCGCCCCAGCAATGGTCGAGGTCCCACGGGATGAAGCCGAATTTCCTGGAATCCGGATGGAGATACATCAGGTAGTTCTGACCATTGGAGAGGAAGCTGTCGTAGTTCGACAGGAGCACCTGGCCGGCGAGGAACCGGGCGAACTCGTCGAAGTCCACGAAGTCCGCGATCCGCGCGGCGAAGGCCGCGTCATCCGCCTTGGAGGCGAACTTTGCCAGCTCGATCACGCGCGCCTTCTGCTCCTGGGCGAGCTTGGTCTTGGGGTCGTAGATGCCGTCGTAGGCAGCCCAGTCGTCGCCAAGGTCGGAGAAGAGCTGGTAGGTCACCGGCTTGAACAAGGCGACGCCCTTCTTGCCGAAGCGTTCCTTGGCCCACGCCGAATCGGGGTTCTCCACGAGCAGGTACATCCCGAGCAACCGGTCGGACTCCGTGCCCGCGATGGATAGGAAGACCCGCGACAGCGCCGTGGACGGTGAAGGAACGCCGGCGTCGCGGAAATACTCGTAGCCGAGCGTGTCGCTGAGGCAAGTGAGGTCGGCGGAGAGGTTGGCGAGGTTGAAGGTCGAACGGCCGGCGAGCTCGCGGCCTTTGTGCTCGTGGTCGATGACGATCTTCCACGGCTTGCGGTAGCCGCGGAAGGAACCGAGGAAGGTGCCGTTGCCCTTGAAGCGCACGCCGGCATTGGTGAAGAGCTTGCCACCGAACTCCACATCGCCGCTCGAGAACGGGAAATCGAAGCCCAGCACGCCGGAAAGCCCGTTGCGGGTGGAGTTCGTGTTGCGCAGCTGCGGGGTGCCGTCCGGCTGCATGAACCCCATGAGCGGCGGGACGCGCTTGGGCTTGAGCGCATCCCATTGGGGCGCCGTGAAGCGCAGACGGACATCCCAGACGTTGGTCACGCGGTAGATCTCCGCGCCGGACCGCAGGTCGGCGGCCTGATCGCGGCGGCCTTGGTACGTGGGCTTCGGGCCCGGGTTCTCCGGCAACTCGTCCGGGAACGGCTGGGAACCCCGCGTGATCATCTGCTCGAAGGCCCAGGCCTGGAACGTCGGCGACGTGTTCCACGCCACGATCACCGAGACCACGAGGGCGATGATGAAGAGAACGAAACCGCCGAAGGCGAGGAGGACGACCGTGAGCCAACGCTTCCAGCCGGACTTCGGCAGATAGGACCAAGGGGAACGCACGCGCGTTGTTACGGCCGCGTGACGGATCCGGCAAGCAGCGGCTCGCACGGAGCGCGGGTGGACGGACGGCGTTGCCCTCGCCGTGACCGACCGGTAACGTCCGCCCGAGCCGGAAGGGATCCGGCTTGTCGTGACCCCGGCACCGTTGCCGGAAACGATCATCGCGGCCCCATCGCAGGCCGCGACCCGGACCCCGAAGATCCAGCCCATGCTCGCGCTCCTCGATTACGGCGCCGGAAACATCCGCAGCGTCGAGAAAGCCCTCCGTGCCGTCGGCGCGGAGGTCCGACGTGTCGCTTCGCCCGATGGATTGGCGGATGCCCACGGCATGGTGCTACCCGGGGTCGGGGCGTTCGACGACTGCATGAACTCGATGCAGCGGCAGGACCTTTGCGGCGCGGTCGCCGGTTGGATCACGGCGGGCAAGCCGTTCCTCGGGATCTGCGTCGGCTACCAGGCGCTGTTCGAGCGGAGCGAGGAGTTCAACTCCTGCGCGCTCGGGCTCGGCGTGTTCAAGGGACCGGTCGTGCGGTTCCGGCCGACGGCCGAAGAGCCGCGGCTCAAGATCCCCCAGATCGGCTGGAACGAGGTCGACGTCACGCAACCGGATTGTCCGCTGTTCGCCGGCATCCCGGACCGCAGCCATTTCTATTTCGTCCACAGCTTCTTCCCGCGGCCGGCGGATGCCTCGATCATCGCCGGAAGCGCGGATTACGGTGGCCCGTTCGCGGCGGCGGTGCGCAGGGACAACGTGTGGGCGACCCAGTTCCATCCGGAGAAGAGCCAGCAGGTCGGTCTGCGGCTGCTGCGCAACTTCGTGGACTTCGCGGCAGGCAGGACTGCTCGCGCCGTCTGACCCGGGCACGAAATCCGTCCACGATCTCCGCCGGGAGACGGACAGACGAGGCCAAGAAAGCAAACGGCCCCCGCATGGGCGAGGGCCGTTCTTTTGCCAGCGATCAGCGGAGATCCTCTTGCGTCCGGATCGCGGTCACTTCGGCAAGAGGTCGGCGACGAGCGACTTCTCCTCCTTCAGCTCGTTCTCGGTGGCAACGATCTTGGAGCGGCTGAACTCGCTCAACGACACGCCTTGCACCGTCTGCCAACGGATGCCGTCGCTCGTCGTCGGGAAGCTGTACATGAGGCCCTTCTCGATGCCGTAGCTGCCGTCGGAATGGACCGCGACGCTGAAGCAGTCGTCGGGATGCGTCGGCGTGGTGAGCGCCTTGACGGTGTCGACCACCGCGTTGGCGGCGGAGGCGGCGCTGCTCAGGCCGCGGGCTTCGATGATCGCGGCGCCGCGCTTCTGGACGATGGGGATGAAGGTGTCCTTGAACCAGGCCTCTTCCTGGATCACCGAGGGCGCCGCGGCGCCGGCGATGCGGGCATTGGCGAAATCAGGGTACATCGTGGAGCTGTGGTTGCCCCAGATGGCGAGGTTGCTCACCTGCGTGACGGCGACGCCGGCCTTCTTGGCGAGCTGCGTCTTGGCCCGGTTCTCGTCGAGCTTGGTCATCGCGAACCAGCGGTCCTTGGGCACGTCGGGCGCGG
>JANNAJ010000062.1:0-8478 GCA_031384285.1 Verrucomicrobiota bacterium | reverse complement strand
CCTCGACGCCAAGGCGCGCACGCTCTACTTCCTGCCGCCCGCCGGGAAGGACATGACGAAGGCCGTGGTCGAGGGCGTGCGCCTGCGGCATCTCGTGGAGTTCCGCGGCGACGAACGTGACCGCGTGACGTCGATCTCGCTCAAGGGGATCACCTTCCGCCACACGGCGCGGACCTTCATGGAGAACAAGGAACCGCTCCTGCGCAGCGATTGGACGACCTATCGCGGCGGCGCGGTCTGGTTCCGCGGCGCGATGGAATGCTCGCTGGAGGATTCGGTGATCGACCAGGTCGGCGGACACGGCGTCTTCGTCGACGGCTACAACCGCCACGTCACCATCCGCGGCTGCGAGATCGTGCGCGCCGGAGCCAACGGCATCGCCTTCGTCGGCCGGCCCGGGGCCGTTCAGAGCCCGCTCTTCGAGTACGGCCAGGTGCAGGACCTCGCGTCGATCAAGCGCACGCCCGGCCCCCGGTCCCAAGACTACCCTGGCGACTGCCTCGTGGACGACTGCCTCATCTATCTCAGCGGCCGCGTGGAGAAGCAGACCGCCGGCGTGCAGATCGCGATGTCCCGCGGGATCCGGGTGCGCGATTGCTCGATCTACGACGTGCCGCGCGCGGGGATCAACATCGGCGACGGCTGTTGGGGCGGGCATATCATCGAGGGCTGCGACATCTTCGACACGGTGAAGGAGACCGGCGACCACGGCTCGTTCAACTCATGGGGACGCGACCGCTTCTGGCGGCCCGACAACGCCGAGGTCGAGGCGTGGGTGAAGGAGGTCCCCGGCTTGCCGTTGCTCGACACGGTGCGGCCGGTCGTCCTGCGGAACAACCGCTGGCGCTGCGACCACGGATGGGACATCGATCTCGACGACGGCACATCGAACTACATCATCCGCGACAACCTGTGCCTCAACGGCGGCCTCAAGAACCGCGAGGGCTACCACCGGCTGGTCGAGAACAACGTCATCGTCGGCAACTCGTTCCATCCGCACGTCTGGTACAAGGACAGCCAGGACGTCTTCCGGCACAACATCGTCTTCACGCCGTACCAACCCATCCGCGTCGCGAAGCCCTGGGGCAAGGAGGTCGATTCCAACCTGCTGCACGCGCCCGGCGCGCCCGGCGCGACGCCGGCGAAGGTCCTCCAGGAGCAGAGCGGCCGCGACGAGCGGTCGGTCGTGGCCGACGCCCTGTTCGTCGATCCCTCGCGCGGCGATTACCGCGTGAAGGATGGATCGCCCGCGCTGGCGCTCGGGTTCCGCAACTTCCCCATGGACCGCTTCGGCGTGCGTTCGCCGCGGCTGAGGGCCAAGGCCCGGACCCCGGAGCTGCCCGGCGCGGCGCGGATGTCGGTGGTGCCACCGGGCCGGCGCGACGGACGCGTGGTCGGTTGGCTCGGCGGCAAGATCAAGGAGATCGTCGGCGATGGCGAGGTGTCGGCGGCCGGGCTCCCCGGCGAGATCGGCGTCGGCATCGTCTCGGTCCCGCCCGGAAGCGTGCTGGCCAAGGCGGGTCTTCGCGAGGGCGATGTGGTCCTCCGCGCCGGCGACCAGGAGATTGTCACGCGGGCCGACCTGGCCAAGGCGTTCCGCGCCTTGCCGGCCGGCGGGACGATGACGCTCGAGATCTTCCGCTCGCAGAAGCGCTCGAGGGTCGAGCTGGTCGGCGTCGTCGGCGCGGCGGATGCCCCGTAGGCCGTCCGTCCGTCGCTCAGCGCCGGAGGAGCGGGAGCACCACCTTGTCGAGTTCCGCCTGGGTCAGAGCGCCGACGTATCGTGCGACGAAGCGGCCGTCGCGTCCGATGATGAACGTCGTCGGCAACGGGAAACCGGCCGGTCCGGTCGGATCCATCGGCACGCCGCCGAACAGGCCCTGCGTCTCGGCGGACGCGATCACGACGGGATAGCCGAGCTTCCGGCGCTCGACGAAGGGCTTCACGGTCGCGGCGCCGCCTTCGTCCACCGCCGCGCCGATGACGGCGAACCCTTCGTCGTGGTGCGCGGCGTGGAAGGCGTCGAGTTCGGGCAGCTCGCGGACGCAGGGCGGACACCAGGTGGCCCAGAAGTTCAGCAGCACGACCTTGCCGACGAAATTCGTCGAGGCCACGGCGCGGCCGTCGAGGTCCGGCATCGTCCACGCCGGTGCCGGCATGGGGCCGACCGGCAGGCGCATGAAGGACGGCCCGCCGGTCCCGCGGGTCGAGAGCCACCCCAGCGCCACGGCGAGCACGACGACGACAAACCACTTGGAACGGTCGGATCGCATGGCGCGAGACTAGGCGGGGGTTCCGCCGGAGCAAGCGGTCCGCGGCGCGCCCGCGGTCATGGCCGGTGCGGCCAGGCGTCCGTGACCGCCTTCCTCCAGATCGCGTAGCCGTCGGCGTTCAGGTGCAAGCCGTCCTCCCGGTAGAGCTCCGGTCGCATCGAGCCGTCGGGCGCGAGCAACGGCGTGGCGGTGTCGATGAAGCTCAGCCGGGGTTCCTTCGCGGCCAGCTCACGCAGGCGCCGGTTGAGATCGCGCTGCTCCGCGAGGAGCCGCCGCCGCGCCGGGCTCGGCTTGATCGCCAGCAGGGCGACCGACGTGTCCGGAAGCTTTTCCCGGACGCGTCGCAAGAAAGACCCGAAATCCGCGAAGACGGCGTCCACGGTCTTGCCGTCCTGCAGGTCGTTGTCGCCCTCGTACACGACGATCAACGGCGGATGGTACGGCACGACGACGCGGTCGAAGAAATGGAGCAGGTCGCTCATCTGCGAACTGCCGAAGCCGCGGTTGAGGACGGTCCGCTCGGGAAAATCCGCGGTGAGGTTGGTCCAGAGCCGGATGGACGAGCTGCCGGTGAACAGCACCGCGCCGACGGGCGGCGGCGTGCGCTGGTCGACGACCTCGAACTTCCGGATCTCGGGCTCGAACTTGGCCGGCGTGTGCGGCTCTCCGGCGGCCCAGGCGTCGAGGCTCCAAGACAACATGAAGGTCGCGAGAACGATCCGACGGAGCAGCATGGCGGAAACGTGCGGCGTCGCGTCCCGGCTATCCAGCCTCGTCGTCAGTTCTTCACGCTCGTCCGCTCCGCGAGCCAGATCACATCGGCGTTGTTCGGCGACGCGACATTGAGCGGCATGTCGTAGAACTTCACCGGCTGGACCGTCCGGGGATCCACCCATTTGCGGATCTCCGCGTGGCCGTCTGCGAAGGAGATGCCCGCCGCGCGGTTATGGTAGCTCGCGGGGTAGTCGATGATCCGGGCGGTGGCGGGTCCGTCCACCATCTGGTTGGCGAAGCCACCGGCGTTGATGCTGTCCGGATGCTCGTCGAGCAGCACGTACATCTGGCTCGCGCCCACCGCGGCGATGTCGGCGGCTTTGTAGAAGGTCCGGTATTTCTTCTGGCCGGAGACCATCGATCCGCCCGGAGGAAGCCATTCGCCGGGTCCGCCCATCGCCTGGCTCATGCCCATGCTGCGCACGCGTTCGTGCTTCTTCCCGCCCAAGGTCACCCGGCTCTTGTCGGCCGGGCATTTATAGACCGCCGGCGTGCCGAGATACTTGGAGAACTGGGAGAGCTTGGGGTCCAACAGGATCGCGGTGTTCGTGTTGTCGCTGGGGTTGGGCCCGGGCCATCCGAGCCAGCCGCCGACCCATTGGTAGGGTTCGTCGCGCGAGTTGCCGGGTGCGGTGAGGCGGTCCTGGTTGTCGGTCGGGTACATGATGTGCGCGAGCTGCAGCTGGCGCAGGTTGTTCATGCACGAGATCCCCTGCGCCTTGGTCTTCGCCTTGCCGAGGGCCGGCAGGAGCATGCCCGCCAAGATGGCGATGATGGCGATGACGACGAGCAGCTCGATCAACGTGAAGGCCGCGGGGCGGAGGTTCCGGAAGGTTCTCATGAGAAGGGACGGTCAGGCGCCGATCAAGCTCTGGATGACGTCGCCGTGGACATCGGTCAACCGTCGATCGATGCCGTTGTTGCGGAAAGTGAGCCGGGTGTGGTCGATGCCGAGCAGTCGAAGGAGGGTCGCGTGGATGTCGTGGACGGTCGTGGGGGCCGAGCGGTCGAGCGGTTTGTAGCCCCATTCATCGCTCTCGCCGGCGACCACGCCGCCCTGGATGCCGCCCCCGCACAGCCAGTTGGTGAAGCAGTACGGGTTGTGGTCGCGCCCCTTGCCGCCTTGGGAACTGGGCATGCGGCCGAACTCGGTGGTCCACAGGATCACCGTGTCGTCGAGCAGGCCGCGCTGCTTGAGGTCCTCGATGAGCGCAGCGGCGCCGCGGGCGAACCCCGAGGCGAGCGGACCGTGGTCGCGGCGGATGTCCTCGTGGGAATCCCAGTTGCGCCGCGGGAAGCCGTTGTCGTTGCCGCTCCAGATCTGCACGAACCGGACGCCGCGCTCGACGAGCCGCCGGGCGACCATGCACTTGGTGCCGAAGTGGTGCATCTCCTCCTCGGCGTTGATCTCTTTCGGCCAGGTCGGCGGGTCGCGGCGGATGCCGTAGCGCGCGAGCAGGTGGTCGGGCTCCTTCGAGATGTCCATGGCCTCCGGCGCGGCGAGCTGCATGCGCGCGGCCAGCTCGTAGCTCTGGATCCGGGCCTCGAGCCGCGCGTCGGCGGCCCGCGTCGCGGCGTGGCCCTCGTTGAGCCGGGCCAGCACCTCGTGGGTCGCGGCCTCGCTCCGTCCCGAGACGTAGCGGCCGGACTTGCCGGGGAAGAGGTCGGTGATCGGGTTCTCCCGGCCGGGATAGATGATCGTGCCCGCGTGCTGGCCGGGCAGGAACGCGGAATCCCAGTTCTTCGGGCCGTTCGACGCGAAGCCCCGATGGTCCGGCAACACGACGAACGCCGGCAGGTTGTCGTTCATGCTCCCCAGGCCGTAGCTCACCCATGAGCCCATCCCGGGGAAGCCGGGCAACTGGAACCCGGTCGATTGGAGATAGGTCGCCTGGCTGTGGACACCGGTCTTGCCGACGAGGTTGTGGACGAAGGCGATGTCGTCCACCACGCGCCCTAGGTCGGACACGACGTCGCTCAGCATCTTGCCCGACCGGCCGTACGGCTTGAAATCCCACACAGGCTTCATCCAAGGGCCGAGGCCGTCCTGGAAGGCCTCGACGTGCTCGCCGAAATCGCTCTTCTGGCCGTCGCGTCGGACCAGCTCCCGCTTGAAGTCGAACAGGTCGATGTGGCTCGCCGCGCCTCCCATGAACAGCTGGATCACCCGTTTCGCGCGCGGCGGTCGGTGCGGCAGCGGAGCGCGGCGGAGGTGGGGCGCGGTGTCGCCCGGCGCGGCGAGCAGGCCTTCGCCGCCCAGGATGCTGGCGAGCGCGATGCCGCCGAGCCCGCCACCGGAACGCCACAAGAACTCCCGGCGCGAACTTCCCGCGGCCGACTGCGAGGCCGAGGAGCTTCCGTCGGGACGATGCCAAGGGGAGGGATGGGGGATTTCCATGGGGGCTTGTCCTCGTTGCTCGTCAGTCCACGAAGGAGAACTCGTTGAGGTTCAAGAGCACCCGGCAGAAGTTGGTCAGGCCGAAATCTTCCGCGTACCGGACGAGGGCCTTTTCTTCATCGGGTCCCGGAGGACGTCCCAGCGCGATGACGTGACCCCGTCGGACCTTCGCTGCGAGGTCGCCGCCGCCTTGGTCGAGCCGCTCGGCGAAATGGCCCGCCATCGCGAGGATCAACGGGTTGTTCAACAGCGCCAGCGCCTGCAGGGGCGACACGCTCTCGTTGCGCTTGCCGACCTGCATCGACGGGTCCGCGCAGTCCAGCACGGTCATGAACGGCTGCTGCTGCGACCGGACGATGAAGCGGTATGCCGAGCGCCGGTGGGACCGCGGGTCCTCGGGATCGTGGAGATGATATTCGTAGTGCGGCGAGTGCTCGGGCTTGTCGATGACGAAGTCCTTGAAGCTCGGTCCGCCCATCGCGAGGTCGAGCTTGCCGGACACGGCGAGGACGGCGTCGCGCACCGCTTCCGCCTCCAGCTTGCGCCGGTTCTGGCGCCACAGGAGCCGGTTGTCCGAATCGACCGCCGCGGCCTTGTCGGCCATGGCGTCGCCCGCGGTCCCGGCGTCCGCCGAGCGTTGCCGATAGGTGGCGCTGGTCACGATGAGACGATGCAACGCCTTCAGCGATCCGCCGCCGTCGCGGAATGTCGCGGCCAGATGGTCGAGCAAGGCCGGGTCGGTCGGCAGGCTGCCCATGCGGCCGAAGTCGTTCGACGTCTCCACCAGGCCTCGGCCGAGATGATATTGCCATACGCGGTTCACGATCGAGCGCCATGTCAGCGGATTGCGCGGATCGGCGATCCAACGCGCCAACATCGCCCGGCGCTCGCCTTCGGCGTGCCCGGCCGGCAGGTCGAACCGGGCCGGCAACCCCGAGATACAGCGCAACGTCCCGGGTCCGACCTCGGGGCCGGGCTTCTGCAGGCTGCCGCGGGCCAGCAGATGGATCGCGCGGGCGCGTCCACTTTTCGCACCCGTCCCGGTGAACGCACCGGACCCGGTGTGGACCGCCCCGATGTACACGGTGCTCTGGGCCGGCAACGCGGCGAGCCCGGTCTTGACCGCGGCGAGGTCTTGGTCGGCTGCGACCGTGGTGCGCCGTGTCTCGTCGGTGGCGGCTTGGTCGAGCAGGCGCATCCGTTCCAGCTTCATCGCCGCCAGCTCCGCGGTCTCCGCGTCTTTCACGCCGGGATACCATCCGTCGGTGAGGTTCGACCGCTGCCACCGGACCGGTGCCTCGATTGAATCCAGCGCCGTCACCGTCGCGCCGAGGGCTGCGTTCTTGCCGTCGACCGAGAGCGCCTCGAGCTCGGCGATGGCGAAGATGAAATCATCCATCCTGGGCGCCAGCCGGGTCGCGGTCACCCGGATGAACCGCGCGGTCCGGCCGTCGGCCCTGAATGGCTGCGCCTTGATCTTCGGGTCCGCGACATCCTCGTGCGTGAGGTCCGCCACGACGACCGTGCCCGTCCGGAACTCCGCCTCGTCCGAGAGCTCGACCTTGTAGCGGGACGGGAACCCGAAGCCCTCGCCGATGCCGTTGAAGTCGTCCTTGCACGGATGCAGCACCACGCTGGCGAGCGGGACCGCCCGGCCGAGGTCGACCTGCACCCATTTCACCGTGTCCCGCTTCGCGGCGATGGCGCTGTGATAGCCCATCGCGTCGCCTCCCTTCGCGGCCTTGGCCGCTGCGGCGATCTTGCGGTCGAGCTCGACCAGCGGCGCGCCGGCGCGGGCGGCGACCTCATCGTCGACCGATCTCCGGCGGGCGGTGAGGTCCGTCTGCCGGTCGAGCAGTTCCTTGCGCCGGGCCGCCACCACGGGATCGATGTCGTAGCGCTTGTCCGCGCGGTCCACCGCCGCGAACACGGCTTGCAGGCTGTAGTAGTCCTCCTGGGTGATCGGATCGAACTTGTGGTCGTGGCACTGGGCGCACTGGACGGTCAGGCTGCCGAACGTCTGCATCGCCGTCGCCACCATGTCGTCGCGGTCGAGATGGCGCGCGACCTGGCCGTCGAGCTTTGACTCCGGTACTTCCGCGTGGCCGATCAGGTCCCAGGGACCGGCCGAGATGAAACCCAGCGCCTCGAACCCGTCGCGCGTGCCCGGATACAACACGTCCCCGGCCAGCTGCTCCTGCACGAAGCGGGCGTACGGCTTGTCCTCGTTGAAGCTCCGCACGACGTAATCGCGGTACGGCCACGCGTTCGGGCGGGGCTGGTCCTTGTCGTATCCGTGGGTCTCGCCGTAGTGGACGACATCCAGCCAATGGCGTGCCCAGCGTTCGCCGTGGCGCGGTGACGCGAGCAATCGGTCCACCAACCGCTCGTAGGCTTCGTCCGCCGGATCGGCGGCGAAGGCGTCGATCTCTTCCGGCGTCGGAGGCAACCCGACGAGATCGAAGGACAGCCGGCGGATCAGCGTGCGGCGATCGGCTTCGGGCGACGGTGCCAAGCCCTCGCGCTCCAATCGGGCGAAGACGAATCGGTCGACCGGGTTGCGGACGCGCGCCGCGAGCTCCGGTGATCGGAGGACCGGCTCGGCCGGCCGGACGACCGGCTGGAGCGACCACCAATTGAAGTCGTCCATCCGCGACTTCGCCGGCGCCGCGCCGGACATCGAAGCGAAGAGGCAGAAGAGGATGCCCGCGCAGACCGGTCGGAGTGACCGGCCGGAAAAGATTCGGCGGAAGTCGCGCATGGCGTTCTGACGTCGTCGACCTACGGATCCGGTCACCGCCCCGGTGAGTCGACGGGCGAGATGGGCAAGCTGGGACGACGTCGCGGCAAGCTACGTCGCCGCGCCGTTGTTCGTCATCCTCGGACTTGGGCCGGGTGCGCTGCGAAATGCCCGGCACACGTGCCGCAGACAGTCTTGTATGTCTATTTCCCTCGTCCTTGTCCGGCGACAGGCGGACGGGAGGATCAGGCCGCCGCAGAGCCTTGCAGCGGCGGCGTCGGCGGTTTTAGGCG
>JANNAJ010000532.1:0-2360 GCA_031384285.1 Verrucomicrobiota bacterium | reverse complement strand
CGCCCCAGAACATGGGCATGATCTTCACGTTCAACTCGGCGGCGAGGTCCATGAGCTTCAGAAGATACGTCTCGTGCCACTTCTCGATCTCCTGGGGAGATCTCTTGGCGACATCGGGCGCGATGAACGGGTTGCCGGACTTGGTGCCGGTCCAGGCGCTGGTGTGGACCCAGAACGGGCAGTGCGCGCTGATGCCGTCCAGCGACATGCCCCGGGCCTCGAACGTCTCCTTGATCTCCTTCACCGACTTGAACCCTTTCGGGCCGTTCAGCATGTAGTTGCTCGGCTGCGCGCCGCTGGCACCCGACGCCTTGGCGTAGTCGAGGAACTGCGCGAGAGATTTGGCGCCGTGCTGGGCGCCTTCGATGGAGGCATGGTAGGCGTTGGCCATAGTGGTAGCGTCTGAGGACTTGTTGCGCGGAAAACGCTGTTCCCTTTAGCGGTGGCGATGCGAGGCCGCAAGCCCCAAGCCGCGGCCGGGCGGTGAAATCTTCGTCGCCTTCACTTCGGGCCCGGTTTGAGCCACCGCGCGGACTCGCCGGCCAGGCCCGTGCGGCCGATGGGGACGACCCGCACCTCGTCCGGCACGCGCCCGCCGCGACGTCCGTCGAACTCGCGGTAGCCGTTCCCGCCTGCGACGATCTCCTGCTGCCATCGTCCGCCGGTCCGGACCTGGAGCACGACCGACCGCGCGGACCCTTTCACCCGTTCTTTCCAGGTGAGAGAAAGCAGCGAGTTCTTCGCCTTGAGCAAGGTGTGCAGGTCGGGCATCGGCGGCGGCGCGTTCCCGAGCCACGGCGTGGCCGGCACCAAGGCCGGTTGGGCGAACACCTCCCGCGCCAAGCCGCTCGCGACGCCGCCGAGGTCCTTGCGCAGGCTGGTTGCGTTCCAGAAGACGATCCCGTGCGCGCCGCCATCGGTGCGGGTCAGGCGGAGCTGGTTGACGATGTCGAGGGCCGGACGGTCCTTGCCCACGCTCGCGCTGGCGACACCCGGCGCGAGGATCCGGCCCTTGGAGTTCTGCTCGGCCCACCAGCGCAGCAGGCCGGGGAAGCTCTGCTCGCGCTTCCCGAGCGCCCAATACAGCTGCGGCGAGACGTAATCGCACCAGCCCTCGCGCAGCCACCGTCGCGCGTCGGCGTAGAGCAGACCATGGGCGTCGAGCCCCTTGATCCCCGCCGGCGATCCGGGCCGCCAGATTCCGAACGGGCTGATACCGAACTTCACCCACGGCTTCTCCGCGTGCACCGCCGCGTCAAGCTTCTCGACGAATCCGTCCACGTTCCCGCGCCGCCAATCGTCCCGCTCCAGCCGACCGCCTTCCCGCCGATACCGCGCGTAGCTGGCATCGTCGGGGAAGGGCATGAGCGCCGCGCCGTCCTTCTCGGGGTAAGGATAGAAGTAATCGTCGATGTGCAGGCCATCGACATCATATCGGCGCACGATGTCGGTGATCACCCGGAGCGACCAGGCACGCGCCTCCGGCAGGCCCGGATCGAGCCACAGATAGCTGCCGTAGTTCACCACCCATTCCGGATGCGTCCGGCTCACGTGGTCGGCCGAGACCGGCGACCGTGCCTCGTGATAACGGGCGCGAAAGGGGTTGACCCAGGCATGCAGCTCCAGTCCTCGGGCATGGGCCTCGTCGCAAGCGAACTGGAGCGGATCCCACTTCGGTGAAGGCGCCTGGCCCATGCGGCCGGAGAGATACTCGCTCCACGGCTCGAAGCGGGACGCATACAACGCGTCGCAGCCCGGCCGGACCTGGAGGATGACCACGTTCAGGTTCAGTTTCCGCGCGCCGTCGAGCAGCGCCCGCAGTTCGGCCTGCTGCTGCGCGACGGGCAGACCGGGTTTGGTGGGCCAATCGATGTTGCCGACCGACGCGATCCACACGCCGCGGAACTCGCGTCGCATCGCCGGCGGTTCCGGCGCGCCCGACACGGGGAACGTCGCCAAGGCCGAAAGGACCAGCAGCCAAAGCAGCGATAAGCGGCACATCATGACGTCCCCCGACGATGGCCATCGACCGGTCGAAGGCAAGCGCGAGCCGGTCGACGAGCGGACCCGAAGCGCCGCTCCTCCCGTCGGAGCCCAGAGTCCGGAGTTCGGGTTGAACCCGTCCGGCACAACCTCCAGCCTTCGGACAGCGGGCACGCCCAAGGTCGTCGTCTCCGCCACCTCGGGCGACCTGCGCGGCGTCCGCCAGATGGTGACGGGGGCCCGGTTCGCATCGCGGATGAAGTGACGGATTGCTTCTCATACCGACTCTTGGTGGATACCGGTAGAATTCGGCTTCATGTTGTGGGCGGCTTGCCCTGCAAGCCGAGCGGGTTGCGGGGGCGACTCGCCAACGGCCC
>JANNAJ010000503.1:0-3265 GCA_031384285.1 Verrucomicrobiota bacterium | reverse complement strand
TTCGACATGCCCGACAGGAGAACACGGAACGCGGCGGAAGGACACCGAATGCCCGCCCGAGGGTGCGATCAAAAGTGGCGGGCCAGCGGATCGCGGATCAGGGATCCGCAGGCGCTGCGGCACGTGGGCGCGCGCGCTTGGTCGTTGCCCTGCCGAGTGCAACTCGGCGGTACAGCAGAGTGCAACTCTGCGCTACCTCCGACGCCGTGCCCTCCACTTTGGATCGCCCCCGTCCGCCGCGCGGCAATGACGTCGGCTCAGCGCGGCGGGAACTCGAACTCCACCTTGCCCTTGTCGCCGAGGACGAGGTGCGCCGGGAACGGCTTGCCCGCCTTGCTGACGAACTTGTCGAGCACGTCGGTGCGTCCGTCGGCCAGCAGCTGAGCCGCGACATCACGGTCGACCGGCTGCTGGAGGATCACTTTGCCGATCTTGAAGGTGCACTTCTTGGTCTCGGCCTGGCTGCGTTCGCAGACGTAGCTCGACGGTCCCTCGAACACCTTGCCCTTGCACTTCGGGCAAGGGCCGAGCGAGGTCTGGCCGGTGAAGTCGATCTTCTCCGCGGGCGCATCGTCGGCTGCTTTCTTGGCGAACTTGCCGGTGCCCTTCTTCTCGCGCGGCGCGAACTCGAAGCCGACCTTGCCGGCCTCCAGCTTGAGGAACGCCTCGAACTTCCGGTTCGTCTTCTTGGAAACGAAGCCCTTGAGCAGGTCGGTCTTGCCGTCGGCGAGCAGCTTGGCGACCTGCGCGCGGTCGACCGGCTGCTGCAGGATGATGGCGCCGGTCTTGAAGGTGCAGCTGCGGTCGGCGCTGACCGATTTCTCGCAGACGTAGTTCATCCCGTTCTCGAACACGCGCGCGCCGCACTTGGGGCACTTCCCGACGGGTTCCTTGCCGGTGAAATCGACCACGGCGGCCTCGCCGTTCTCCTGCGTGTCGTCACCGAAATCGAACTTCGCCTCGAACTCGGGCGTGAGCTTCACGACGGCGGCGAACGGGAAGCCCTGCTTGCTGCGGAAGCCCTGGAGCGGACCGACCTGCTTGTCGCGGATGAGCGCCTCGATCTCGGCCGGCTCGTACTGGCGGCCCGCGGCGATCTTCCAGAGCGCGAAGTCGCACTTCTGGCACTGGAACTTCTTGTAGTTCTCGTGGATCGGGCCGCCGCACTTCGGGCAGGCCACCTTGATCACGCCGAAATCGCCCGGGATGGTGTCGTGCTCGAACTGCTTGGCGCGGCCGACGATGTCCTGCGTGAGCCGCCGGATCTCGTCCATGAACTGCTCGCGCTTGAGCTGGCCGCGCTCCATCTGCTTGAGCTGGTACTCCCAGTTGCCGGTCATCTCCGGCTTGGTGAGCGTCTCGACCCCGAGGCCGTTGAGCAGCGTGATCAGGGAGGACGCCTTGGCGGTCGGCTTCAGCTCGCGTAGCTCGCGGAGCATGTACTGCTCGCTGATGAGACCTTCGATGATGGACGCCCGCGTCGCCGGCGTGCCGAGGCCGCGCTCGCTCATCGCCTCGCGCAGCTCCTCGTCGTCCACCAGCTTGCCGGCGCCTTCCATCGCCGAGAGCAACGTCGCTTCCGTGTACCGGGGAGGCGGCTTGGTGACGCTCGCCTTGACCTCGATGCCGTTGGTGGCGACGCGTTCGCCCTGGTCGACCGGGGCGAGGTTCGGCGTGTCGTCGGAATCGGCCTCCTTGCCGTAGACCTCCAGCCAGCCGGTCTTCACCAGCACCTTGCCGGCGCTCTTGAAGGGCTCGCCCTCGACGCGGGTGACGCGGGTGGTCTCCAGGAACTCGGCCGCGGGGAAGAACACCGCCAAGAACCGCTTGGTGACGAGGTCGTACAGCTTCTGCTCGGGTTCCGAGAGGCTCTTGGGCACGACGCCCGTGGGGATGATGGCGAAATGGTCGCTGATCTTCGCGTTGTTGAAGATGCGCTTGTTCGGGCGGACCCAGCCTTCCTTGAGGATCTTCTCGGCGAACCCGCCGAGCGAGGCGACATCGCGCAGCGAATCGAGGGTCTGCCGCACCGTGGCGACGTAGTCCTCCGGCAGCGCGCGGGCGTCGGTCCGGGGATAGGTCAGGACCTTGTGCCGCTCGTAGAGCGCCTGGGCGAGGCCGAGCGTGTTCTTCGCGCTGAAACCGAAGCGGCCGTTCGCCTCGCGCTGGAGCGTCGTGAGGTCGTAGAGCAACGGCGAGAGCGATGTCGTCGGCTTGCTCTCCTCGGTGACGATGCCGGGCTTGCCCAGGCACTTGGCGCGGATGCCCTCGGCACGGACGCGGTCCCAGAGACGCTCCGGCTTGAGCTCGGGGTCCTTGTCATCGCCCCGGGTGAACCGCTCGTCGAACCATCGACCGGGGTAGCTGCCTTTCGCGGCGGCGAAGGTGCCGATGACCTCCCAGTAGTCGCGGGCCACGAATTTGCGGATCTTCGCCTCGCGCTCGACCACGATGGCGAGCGTCGGCGTCTGCACGCGGCCGACGGTGGTGAGATGGAAGCCGCCCGACTTCGAGTTGAAGGCGGTCATCGCGCGGGTGCCGTTGATGCCGACAAGCCAGTCGGACTCAGAACGGCAAACCGACGCGTCGGCCAGCGGGAGCATCTGCGCGTCGGTGCGCAGCGCGTTGAAGCCGTCGCGGATCGCGGCCGGCGTCATGGATTGCAGCCAGAGACGCTTCACCGGCTGCTTGGCCCCGGTGTAGGCGGCGATGTTGCGGAAGATCAGCTCGCCTTCGCGCCCGGCGTCGCAAGCGTTGACCAAGGTGTCGACGTCCTTGCGCTTGATGAGCTTGGCCAGCGTCTTGAGGCGGCCTTCCGATTTCTCGATCGGCTTCAACGCGAAGCGCGGCGGGATATGGGGCAGCTTGTCGAACGACCACTTTCCCCGCTGGATCTCGAATTCCTCCGGCACGGCGAGTTCCAACAGATGGCCGACCGCGGAAGAAACGACGTACTTGTCGCTCTCGTAGTAGTCTCCGCCGTCCTTGCGGTCGAAGCCGCCGAGCGCCTTGGCGATGTCGCCGGCAACGGACGGTTTCTCGGCGATGATGAGAGTTTTCCCCATGAGGTAGCGGGCGGACGTGTAGCCGCGCACGTCGGCCGGGGGCAAGGAATTGTTTCCGGCCTGTCGGCGGGAGTTCAAAAGGAGACTTGGTGTGGGAACAAAATGAGACTGGGTCAGAGGGAGAACTTGGCGAGGACGTCGGACCAGCGGTTTTCGGGTGGTTTCGGGGGTTGGGAGACGACCCAGAACTGGCGGTGGGG
>JANNAJ010000500.1:0-2202 GCA_031384285.1 Verrucomicrobiota bacterium | reverse complement strand
CCGGACTCAGGCAACGCCAACGCTTCAATGCTATTCCCGTGGGTAAGGATGAGTGACCCTGAATTGGGTGTCAGGGCAAAGTCATTGGCCGGAAGTTCGAGCAATTGCTGTGCTGGAGTTTGGGCAATGCGCCAGATTTGGGCGATGCGCCGCCTTTCCGGTCGAGAGATCAGCCAGCGAGCGTCATGACTCAGTGCAAGTTTCTCCGGCGGTGTGCCCAATTCGATGGTTCTGGCGGATGGTTCTTCAGCAAACGGTGGGGTTAGAATATGCGCGTGGGAGCCGTGGGCGATGGCCATAGGATGCCCCGAATCCCAAGGTGTGAAGACGCCGGTGTTGTTTGGGACGGGCAGGTGTTCCCAGCGAGGCTGTGTTTCCAGGTCCCGCTGCCCGGCCTTGGTTTTTATTCCGAAGACGGCGACGCCAAAAGGACCGGACTCGAGAATGTCCCAGTCGTTCCGAGTGAAACTCCAATGGGCCGGAGTCGGGGTGGTTACGCCTGCCACGCTCGCCCCTGAAGCTACATCCCAAATCTTGTATCCGGATGCAAGGCTGGCCAACAGCAAGCGTCCGTCGACAGAAAATGAAAGCGCCGAAGGTCGCTCCGAAACCGGGATGGTGAGGCATTCCTTGTCTCCACGAATTGCCCAAGAGTTGACCCCTTGGTCGGTGCGTTGGGCAAGCACGCCGCGGTGAATTCGAAGGCTATGGGCCCCGGGGGAGGTCTCATTCCCGCCGCCGCCGGCCAGAGTCAGGTAGCGGCTTCCGGATTCGTCCCGGATCGAGAGCGCGCCGTTGGCGTCGCGCACCGCCAATAGTCCGCCGGTGTCAGAGTAGGCCATCTCGGTAATTTCCGAATCGCTCCCGGGGATGGTGAGTTCGTGCAGCGGTTTCGTGTCGATTCGCCAGATTTCAATGCTGCTGCTTTCCCCCGCCGTGGCCAAGCGGCTGCTCATTGGATGCCATGCCAAACTAGAAACAGGTGTGTTACTAACGATGGTACCAACCAATGCACCGGTTTCGTAATTCCAGATTGGGACGGAACTGCTGTCCCGGCTGGCGGCGGCCAGCCAAGGGCGGCTGGGATGAAAGGCCAGTCGGTGAGGTAGGTGGTGGCTCCAGGCCTGCCAACTGAGGTTTTTGCCGTCCTCAAGGGCTTGGAGTTCCACCTTCCCGGAAGCGTTAGCCCAAGCGAGCCATCGACCGTCGGGTGAGTAGGCGAAGCAGGGAACGGGCGTGTCGAGTCGAGCCAGGATCTGGATGGCAGCAGTGCCACCGGTCCATCGGCCAAGAACGAGATTTGTTTCAAGACCAAAGGCGACGGCAGCCTCCCGTCCACCGGCACGGAACTCCGCTCCGCGCACGAGGTGGGCGTCACGAAGGGTGCCGCTGGGCTTTCCGTCCGGGCCGAGCCAGGAAAGGCCACCCGGGTTGGACACAAGCCGGTTCCCAGACAGCAGGTCGGCGGCGACGAGACGTCCACCCGGTGGAGTCAGGTTGCCTTCTTCGGGCAGGGGCTCGGCGTCCAAGGTCGATAGTGTAGCGATACTTTGCGACCGCAGGCGGGCGACAAGGTCTGCCGGCGCGCCACCGTCACGCGCCGCTTCGGCCGCTCTTTCCCAAGCGACGAGGCTTCGCGCCCGTCGGCCCGCGCCGCCGGAAAGGATTTCCTGCGACGCCCTTAGTTCCTGCTCGCTTCGTGCCAGTTCGAGCCGACGGGTCTGGGCCCGCCACAGCCGTTCGATTGCTACCAGGGCCAATACCCCGGCGATGGCGGCTGCGATTCGGCGGACGCGGCGGGTCCGACGCTTTTGGTGATCCCGCTCGGCCGCCTCTCGGGCCGCCTGGTCCCGCTCGGCCCGACGTCTGGACAGGTTCCGGAGCCTGATGGCAACCGCAACGGCGGAGTCCGGGCGGTCGGCTGGGTTACCGGCAAGGCAGTCCCGAAGGTCGGTGCGGAGCAGGTCATCGGTGATGCCCTGCTCCCAGCCCAGCGCGATGGGGCGGCCGAAGTCGCCGACAAGGAACTGGTATAGCAGGACGCCAAGGGAGTAGAGGTCCGAACGGGTTGTGGCGGGTTGGCCGGCGAGGACTTCCGGGGCAAGGTAAAGGTAGGTGCCGGCGAAACGTTCCCCTTCACCCGGAGCAAGTGTGCGGGTGAACCCGAGGCGGGTGATGCGTCCGAGTGCCTCGGGTGCCAGC
>JANNAJ010000457.1:0-13548 GCA_031384285.1 Verrucomicrobiota bacterium | reverse complement strand
GGGCGCAGAGCAGCGCGGCGGCGGCGAGGACGGAAAACAGGCGCGTGGGCTTGATCATGGCGAGGCAAGAGAATGCGCATTCCGACGGGCCGCGGCGACCGTAAAATCATGGGTCGCTCGACACCGGGACACCCGGTCCGGCCGCTGCCCGATTCTCAGGCCCGACGGGCCGGCGCTCGCGCACGATATCCGTCAGGGCTTGCTCGATCGCGTGCGGAAGAACCGCGTCCGCTCATCGGCCGGCGGCGTCACCTCGATCTCCCGCGCGGTGGCGGGATACGACGGCACCAGCTCCGAGTTCGCGACCGGCACCCAAACGGCCGTGTCGACCCGATCTGCTGCTTCGAGGCCCACGGTCTGGTTGGCCGGTTGGCGGATCTTCAGCCGGAGACCTCCGAGGGTCGCGACCGGCGTGAGCGTCGCCGCTGTCGCGGGGGGATCCGACGCCAACTGCTCGATCCAACGGGTGATCAACCGGGAACCGGCCGCATCCGGGATGGAGGACGCGAGCGGCGGCATCTGGCCGGCGCCGCGGATCGATTGACGCTGGAGCATCACCGAATGCGAAGCCGAGCCGGAGGCGAGCACGCGGTCGGCGTCATCGCCTCGGTCGTCGTTCAGCACGCCGTCGACCAGGCCGGCCAGCGCGGTCGGCGTCTCCAACCGGGCGTCGAAGAACCCTCCGCCGGGACCGCCGGGCCGATGGCACGGGGCGCAGTTCACGGCGAGGTAGGAACGCGCGCGCCACTCGACGCTGACGCTCTCGTCGTCCAGCGCGGCGATCGGCGGCGACCTGCGGGGCGCGGGCCGGACGTCGCCGAAGTATCCGGCATCGGCGAGGGCCGCGATCTGGTTGGTCGTTCCGCCCGGATACGGGAAGTCCCGGTCGAGCTGGGCCGGATCGAAGCTGAGCGAGTAGCCGGCCGACGCGTTGTGGCAGGCCAAGCATTCGCTGCGGCCCGGATAACGCCACGTCTGCGTCCGCGCGACGCCGTCGACCACACGCGTGAACGTCTCGTCAGCGCCGGCCTCGGGGACGAGCACGGCGTTGGTCGCGGAATCCCAGCGATAGGTCAGCCCGTGGACGCCGTTCGTGTTGCGGACGATGAAGCGTGTCTCGATCCGGCGCGCGGAAGACGGCACGCCGTTGGTCATCTCCATGTCGAAATGCTTCATCCAGACGGAGCCGGCCGGAGCCGTCCACGCGCCGTCCGCGCCTTGGCCGATGAAGCGGTCCATGCCCGGAACCGAGACCCATCGGCGCTTGGTCGCGTCGTCCGACCAGAACGGCTGGTTGACCGCGTAGGGCACGAGCCCGGGTGCCGGCGTGAGCGAGGCGACGTCGGTGAACGCGCCGGTGTCGGCCAGCGTCGGCGGCGGCTGCGCGCCGGTGAAGACCGCGTCGTACTCGAGCCGCCAGACACGGCTGCCGTTGACGTCGGCGAGCAGGATGTCGCCGTTGCGAGGATCCGTGCCGAAGGCGGCGATCCCGGTCTTGCCGAGCAGGCGCTCGATCTTCGGCGCGCCGGAGGCCTGCCGGCGCAGGGCCCAGACGTTGCCGCTCACGTAGTCGGCGAAGACGTAGGCGCCGTGCAGCTGCGCGAGCCGCGAGCCGCGGTAGACCAGGCCACCGGTCAGCGAGTTGCCTTTGTCGGTGCCGGAGCCGTGCGTGTAGACGAAGACGGGCGGGACGTGGTTGAACCGCGGGTCGGTGAGGAAGCCCGCGGGCATGCCCGACTTCGGTCCGGCGATGTTCCCCTCGCGGAAGGCCCAGCCGTGGTTCGCTCCTTTGCGGGTGACGACGACGCTTTCCCACCGGTCCTGGCCGACATCGCCGATCCACAGCTCGCCGTTCGCCGGGTCGAACGAGAAGCGCCAAGGGTTGCGCAGGCCGACGGCGAAGAACTCCGTCCGCACCTTCGCCGGATCGACGGCCGCGGTGTTGAAAGCCGTCGCGGCGACGAAGGGGTTGTCGGCCGGCACACGGTAGTTGCCGACCACGGCGGGATGCGGGTTCGGCGGGAGCGAACCGGGCCGGTCGTCGACATCGATCCGCAGGAGCCCGGCGAAGAAGTCCTTGTCGATCCGTTGGCTGTTGGAGAACTGGTCGTTCCCGCCGCCTTCGTCGCCGAGCGAGACGTAGAGATAGCCGTCGGGACCGAAGTGGAGATCGCCGCCGTTGTGGTTCACCGCTTCGTCGGGCTGT
The DNA here is from genome assembly GCA_031384285.1 of Verrucomicrobiota bacterium. GTDB lineage: Bacteria > Verrucomicrobiota > Verrucomicrobiia > Limisphaerales > UBA9464 > CAIVQB01. Next base: position 11,342 of record JANNAJ010000457.1, on the reverse strand, counting down.
TGGAACAGGACGATCTCCGAGGCCGGGTCGGCGCGGTTGGGATCGCCGGCCGAGACGCGGAACTCGCTGAGACGGTCGTGGAGCTTGTTCGTGCGGCCCGCCGTCGTCGTGGTGACCGTGCGGTAGACGAAGAAGCGGCCGTTGGTCGCGTGATCCGGATGGAACGCGAGGCCGAGCAGCCCTTGTTCACCGCCGGAGACCGTCTTGCCGACAAGGTCCAAGAACACGGCGGCCGGGCCCGTCTTGGACAAGTCGGTGAGGACGCGGATCCTGCCGGACGGTTCGACGACGAAGAGCCGGTTGGTCTCTCCCGGCGGCGCGGTGATCGCCACCGGCGTCACACCGAGCCCCGGGAACGCCTCGACCAACCGGTAGCCAAACGATCCCGGGATCTCGGGCAGCTTGAGCGTCGTGTTCGCGATGCGGGTGAGCGGACCGGACAGCGCGACGACGGTGGACAGACATGAAGCGATGAGCAGGACCCAAGAGCGGACGACCATGCCACGAAGGTGGGCGACCTCGCCGGCATGTAAAGTGACGAACCGGCGCTTCAGGCCGGCGCGGTCGGCTCCGCTCCCGGGACGTCGCCCTCGATCTTCGTCCACCAATGGCGATAAAGCCGCTCCAGGGTCTCCCGGGGGTCCTCGACCAGCAGGGCCTCCTTGATCTGGGTCGCGTACATGCCGAAGGAGAGCGGCGGCACTTGCGTGACCGTGCGCAAGGCGATGGGGACCGATGCGGAGCGCAGCCCTTCGAGGAAGGCGATCGCGCCGCCTGCGTCGAGGAAGCTGTGGACCGCGTCGCGCCGGGCCTCGCGCAGGAGCACGTGGTCGGGCTCGTGCTCGCTCAGCACGTTGAAGATGACCTCCGTGCTCCATTGCAGCTTCCGCACGGACTTCGCCTCGCCGAAATGGTTCCGGTAGACCATCAGCCCGGTCTGCGCCGCGTTGCGGAAGTGGTGCTTGAGCAACGCGGAGCGGTCCAGCGAGCGGTCCAGCTCGTCGGCGAACCCTTCGGGGGCGAACAGCCCGGGCAGGTCCGCGGCGGTCAGGCGCTGCTCCTCCGACACGGCGAGCACGAACCCGTAGTCGTCCGGCGTGGCGACCGCGTTGCCGCCGCGCAGCCGGGAGATCCGCGACGCGACCACGCGGGCCAAGGCGTCGTTCGCCGCCCGCCCGACCAGCGAATGGAAGAAGTAGCGCCGCGTGCGCGAGGGCGGTGCGACCGGCGGGGAAGGCGCGGGCCCGATCCGCGCCGCGGGCGGGCGCGATGCCGTGAGCGGCAGCGGCAGCGTGTCCGCCCGTCCCCGGGCGGTCCGTCCCTCGGGCTTCGCCGCACGGGCCGGGCGCGACGCGGGCTCCGTGGGCGGCTCCGGGTCCCCGACCAGCTCCTCGACGACGAACCGTCCCGCCGTGGGGATCTCGCTGCACAGATGTTGCGCGGCGTGGATGCGGAATATCACCGCGGCGTTGGGTTCCTCGCACTCCAGCCGCCCGGCGATCCAAGGGATCAGGGAAGGCGACCGGTTGAAATCGATCGCTTCCAGCCGCGCGCGCAGCTCGCCGCGGAATGCGACGATCTCGCGGCCGACGCGGTTGGAGAGCGGCATCTTGTTCGCGCCCCAGCGAGGGATCGTCGGCGTCGCGCCGTCGGCCCGCTGGACCCAGGCCTGCATCATGCCGACCCGCTCGAGACGCAGCGCCCGGCCGCCGAGCATGAACACGTCGCCCGGCCTCAGCCCGTTGATGAACCCCTCCTCGACCGTGCCGAGCGACGACGACCGCAGCATCACGTGGACGACACCGTCGCCCGGGATCGTGCCGACGTTCTGGAGGAAATCGCGGCGCACCGCGCCTGGCCGCGCCTCGAACACGCCGCGTCCCTCGTCCAGCACGATCTTGCCGAAGACGTCCTCGTACTGTCGCCGTAGCGACTTCCCGCCGCCGGCGAGATAATCGAGCACCGCGTCGAACTCGGCCCGCGCGAGGGCCCGATACGGCCAGGCCCGCCGCACGAGCCGGAACGCGTCGTCGCACATGGTCTCGCCGAGGCAGCCCATCGACATCAGGTGCTGGGCGAGCACGTCGAGCGGCGCCTCGGGGAAGCGGAGCGCGTCGAGATGCCCGCGCCGGGCGAGCCGGGCCGTGGCGCAGCACTCGACGAGGTCGTTCACGTTCGTCGCCATCAGCAGGCCGCGGCTGAGCTCGTGGATGCTGTGGCCGGCGCGGCCGGTGCGCTGGAGCGCCTTGCTCACGCCCTTCGGCGTCGAGAGCATGACGACGAGGTCGATGCTTCCGATGTCGATGCCCATCTCCAGCGATGTGGAGCAGACGACAGCGCGGAGCTCTCCGCGCTTGAGGCGGTCCTCGACATCGAGCCGGAGGTCGCGGTCGAGGCTGCCGTGATGGCACTCGATTTGTCCGGCCAGGTCGGGCAACGCCTCCTTGAGCCGGAAGGTCGCCGATTCCGCGCCGCTCCGCGTGTTGGTGAAGACCAGCGTGGTGCGGAACTTCAGCACCAGCTTCGCCAAAGCCCGGATCATCCGCACACCGCTGAAACCGGCAAGCGGGTAGGGGTCCTTCTGCAACGGCGTGTAGAGCCGGATGTCGAGACGCTTGGCGGCCGAGATGTCGAGGACCTCGCAGCGTCCCTCGGTGCCGACCAGAAATTGCGCCACTTGGTCGAGCGGCGCGACCGTCGCCGAGAGCCCGATGCGTCGGAGCGGGACCGCGCCGGCGGTTTTCAGCGCGTCGAGCCGTTCCAGACTGAGGCTGAGATGGACGCCGCGCTTGTTCTCCGCCAGCGCGTGGATCTCGTCGATGATGACCCAGCGGACCTTCGCGAGCACCGGCGTCCACTTGGGCTGGCTGAGCATCACTGCCAAGCTCTCCGGCGTGGTGAGCAACAGATGCGGCGGGGCCGCGAACTGCCGCGCGCGTTCGTTCGGTCCGGTGTCGCCGGAGCGCAGGCCGACGCGGATGGGCGGAGCGTCGCCGTAGATCTCGCGGAGCGGGCCGGCGAGGTTCTTCTCCAGGTCGTGGCCCAGCGCGCGCAGCGGCGAGAGGTAGAGACAGTGGACGCCGTCGCGCAACGTCCCGGCGGCGTGCTCGCGCGCGAGCTGGTCGAGCACCTGGAAGAACGCCGCGAAGGTCTTGCCCGTGCCGGTGGGCGAGACCACGAGGACGTTCCGGCCCGCCTCGATCAACGGCCACGCCGCCGACTGCGCGGGCGTCGGTGCGCCGAACTTCCGGCCGAACCAGGCGGCGACGGGTGAGGATTCGGCATCCATGCGGCGCGCACGTTAGGAAGCCGGCCGGCAAGGGCAACCGCCGGTTCTCGCGGAACGAAGACGCCGCCCGGGAAACCGGGCGGCGTGGACGGAAAGATCGGCGGGATGCCGGGAACGGCTCACTTCGCGGCGGCGTAGAGCGCGGCGACCTTGTTCCATTCGACCACGTTCCAGACGGCCTTCAGATAGGCGGCGCGGAGGTTCTGGTACTTGAGGTAGTAGGCATGTTCCCAGACGTCGACGCCGAGCAGGGCCTTGCCTTCGCAGCCGGCGACGGCCTTGCCCATGAGCGGGCAGTCCTGGTTCGCGGTGGAGACGACCTCGAGCTTGCCGCCGTTGACGACGAGCCACGCCCAGCCGGAGCCGAAACGCCCGACACCGGCCGCCTCGAACTTCTCCTTGAAGGCGTCGAAGCTGCCGAACGCGGCATCGATCGCGGCCGCCAGCTCTCCGGTCGGAGCGCCGCCCGCGCCGGGCGCGAGGATGTTCCAGAAGAAGGTGTGGTTCCAATGGCCGCCGCCGTTGTTGCGGACCGGGCCGCGGATGGCATCGGGCACGTTGGCAAGATCGGAGACGATCGCTTCGAGCGTCTTGCCTTCGAGCGCGGTGCCGGCGATGGCCTTGTTCAGGTTGGTGACGTAGGCGTTGTGGTGTTTGCCGTGGTGGATGCCCATCGTGATGGCGTCGATGTGCGGTTCGAGGGCGTCCTGGGCGTAGGGAAGAGGGGCGAGTTCAAAGGGCATGGGCGGGATGGATAGGTGTTGTTACGTGCGGACCGCGGGGAAAGTAGCGGGTGGAGCCGCTCCGGCAAGAGCGTGTTCCGTTCCTGGCAGGTCATCTTCGGCGCGCGCCGTCCGTGCTTTTCGTCGGGCCCGCAAGGCCCCGACAACCGACCGCAATCCAACGACAACGCGCCGGCTTGCGGTCCGTCCGACCGGTCCCCTACGTTGTCCGCGCTTGAGCCTGACGGATTCCATGCCGGATCGTACGCCGACGGCATCCGTCCCCACGGCGCTGTCGCCGCTGAGCCGCGTCCGTGCCGGATGCGTGGTCATCATCAAGCAGCTGACCTCGGACCCGGAAGTGGACCAGCGGCTGCGCGAGATGGGGTTCGGCGAAGAACAACGCGTGAAGGTGATCACCCTGCAGAACAACGTGCTCTGCCAGGTCTGCAACGCCCGTCTCGGGCTCAGCGCCAAGCTGGCCGAGAAGATCATGGTCCAACCCGTCGCCCCGTTCCGGTTGGCCGCTTGAAGTCGGGAGGGCGTGCGGTGCCTTCGCCATCCACCCTCATCATCCACACTTCCCCCCTCGCCGATGGACACCATCCCTCTCTCCTCGCTCGCTCCCGGCGCCAAGGCCGTGGTCGCGGACATCCGCGTGCCGGTGGAGCACCGCGGTCGGCTGCTGGAGATGGGCCTGCTCGTCGGCACGACGGTCGAGCTGGTGCGCTTCGCGCCGCTCGGCGACCCGGTCGAGATCCGGATCCGCGGCTACAACCTGTCGCTGCGGAAGCATGAAGCGGAACAGGTGATGGTCCGTCAGGGCCGCTGACGCATGTCCGCACCTCCGCCCTCCGTTCCGCGCGACACCCGGTTCACGGTCGTCCTCACCGGCAACCCGAACTGCGGGAAGACGACGCTCTTCAACGCACTGACCGGCCTGCGCGCGCGGGTCGGCAACTACGCCGGCGTCACGGTCGAGCGCAAGGAGGGGGTGATGCTCGGGGCCGACGCCGCGCATCCGGTCGACGTGCTCGACCTTCCGGGCACCTATTCGCTGAGCCCGCAATCGCTCGACGAACAGATCGCGCGCGACGTGCTGTTCCAACGGCTCGCCGACGTCCCCGCGCCCGGCCTCGTGGTCGTGGTGGTGGACGCCTCGAACCTCCAGCGGAACCTTTACTACGCCACCCAGGTCATCGAGCTCGGCCATCCGACCTTCCTCGCGCTGAACATGGTCGATGTGGCCCGCGAGAACGGCCACGAGATCGATGTCGACGGCTTGTCCGCCGCGCTCGGCGTGCCGGTGGTCCCGCTCGTTGCGAGCGCGGGCGAAGGAGTGATAGAGCTGAAGGCGGCGATCAACCGAATGGCGAGTGAGCGAGTAAGCCAGAAAGCCAGAAAGCCAGAACTTGCGCCCGCCGTTGCTGGCCCGCTGGCTCAATCGCCCACTGGCTCACCGGCTCACCGGCCGAGCGATGCTCGGCGCTCCGAGCCGCGCTCCTTCCAAGAGCTGCCAGAGAATTTCGGTCACGAGGCGCAGGCCATCGAGGCGAAATTGGAGAAGTTCTTCCCGCACCGCGAACGGCTCGCCTCGGCCGAGGCGTTGCTGATCCTGAGCGACGACAAGGTGCTGAACGCGCACCCGGAGCATTACCCGAAGGAGATCGCGGACGCCGTCACCGCCGCGCGGACGCGTCTCGAAGCGTCCGGCGTGGACTGGCGGAGCGCGGCGATAGAGGCCCGCTACGCGAGGGTCTCGGCCATCGCCCAGCACGTCACCGTCGAGAGCTTCGTCGAGGGCGAGAACTTCTCCGACCGGGTCGACCGCGTGCTCACGCACCGCGTGTGGGGCCTGCTGGTGTTCGTGGGCATCATGCTCTCGATGTTCGTGTCGATCTTCGTCTTCGCGCAGCTGCCGATGGACGCGCTCGATGCCGTCGTCGGCTGGCTCGCCGACCAGGTCGGTTCGGTGCTCGGGCCCGGCGACCTGCAGGACCTGCTGGCCAACGGCGTCATCAAGGGTGTCGGCGCGGTCGTGGTCTTCCTTCCGCAGATCTGCCTGCTGTTCCTCTTCATCTCGCTGCTCGAGGACACGGGTTACATGGCACGGGCGGCGTTCCTGATGGACCGCCTGATGTCGCGCGTCGGCCTGCACGGCAAGAGCTTCATCCCGATGCTCTCGTCGTTCGCCTGCGCCATCCCGGGCATCATGGCCACGCGCACCATCGAATCGCCGAAGGACCGTCTCGTCACCATCCTCATCGCGCCGCTCATGAGCTGCTCGGCGCGCTTGCCGGTGTACACGGTGCTGATCGCGGCGTGCGTCGGCGGCGGGGCGTTGCGGCGCGGGATGGTCCTGACCGCGATGTACCTGCTCGGGATCGTCGGCGCGCTCGGGATGGCCTGGATCTTCAAGCGGACGCTCCTGAAGGGCGAACCACCGCCGCTGATCCTCGAGCTGCCTCCGTACAAGCGCCCGGTCGTGAAGACCGTGCTGCGGCACATGTGGGACCGCTCGAAGCTGTTCCTCCGACGCGCCGGAACGGTCATCCTCGGGATCAACATCCTGCTCTGGTTCCTCGTGACCTATCCGAAGGTGCCGACGGGTGCCGGAGGGGCGCCGCAGCCGGCCAGCGGGTCGGTGAGCCAGAAGGCCGTGGAAGACGCCGCCTCGGTGGTGGCGTCCGGCCCTCCCGCGGGATCACCGCTCCGACCGGACGAGACGCCCGGCCAGGTCGACGCGCTGAAGAACGAACGGACCGGCGACCAGCTCCGGCACTCGTTCGCCGGGCGGCTCGGGCACATGATCGAGCCGGCCATCCGCCCGCTGGGTTTTGATTGGAAGATCGGCATCGGCATCGTGGCGTCGTTCGCGGCCCGCGAGGTCTTCGTCAGCACCATGTCGGTCGTCTACAACGTCGGCGAAGTGGATGCGGGAGACCGAGTGGCGACCGCCGGTCTGGCGGAGACGTTGAGGGGCGAGAAGCGCGAGGACGGCACGCGCGTCTACACCGCGCTGACCGGCATCACGCTGATGGTCTTCTACGTCTTCGCCATGCAGTGCGTGAGCACCATCGCCATCGTCCGGCGCGAGACCAATTCCTGGAAGTGGCCGCTCTTCCAGTTCGCTTACATGACCGCGCTCGCCTGGTGCCTCGCCTTCGTCACCTACCAAGGCGGAAAACTCCTGGGGTTCTGAGGTCGTGGATCTTTCAGAGCCAGTTTGGGGATGCTGGCTAGCCGAGTAGGACAGGCTTCCAGCCTGTCTGTCCGCGGGCTTCCAGCCCGTAGGATCTCGGCCACGGCGCCGGGCTAGAAGCCCCGCCAGCGACTGGCCGGAGGCGCTGTCCTACTTCTCAGACAGGGTCCCAGCCGGAACCATTCAGTCGGATCCGGGTGGAACGGGCCACCGGCCCGTTCTCGGCGGCAACTTGCCGCCGAGTTCCGGCACCGCCAGCGCGCACCAAAAGGTGCATCCCCTGCGCATCCAGAGCGGCGTGTGACTCGCCCGCCCCAACGGGCCGGTGGCCCGTTCCGCCCAAACCTCCACTGCATGGTTCCGGCTCAGGCACGGCCTGCGCCCGCGCTCCCCACCGCCTCCGCTGTTGTCACAGAAATGTGACGACATCTTCGTCCCGATTGGTGCGGTAGTCGCTACGGAACGCCCCTTTGGTCGCGGGCGGTTCACCACGGGTCTCAGGCATCCCGCCCCGTTCCTGTGAAGATTCCGTAACCCGAAGAGGAGGCCGATGCCTTGTGAAGCGATGAACGTTCCGGATGATGGGCGATGCCGGGCGACACGTCGTCGCGGCGTCCAGTTGCAGCGCTGGGCCGCGCTCGTCGCCGGCGCGGTGTTGTCCGGTGCGCTCGCGATCGCGCAGACGGGGACCGCGGTGGAGCCCGTCCAGTCGAAGGCGACGCTCGCCATGGTCGACCGTCTCCGCCAGCTCGCCGACTCCGCGGACCCGAAGCTCAACCGCTTCCTCAACGACCAACGCGTCGAGATGTTCGACAAGGCGGCGCTCGCCGCGACGACGCCGGCCGAGAAGCTCCAGGCCCGGGTCTCCCGGGCGAGCGAGATGTTGCAGGCGGGCCGCAGCGAGGCCGCGGCCGAGGAGTTCCGCTGGATCGAGCAGAACGCACGTTCTTTGGACCCGCTGACGACCGCGGCCGACCTCACGCTCGTGCGCACCGGCCGCGCCATCTCGCTGCTCCGCATCGGCGAGCAGGAGAACTGCCTGGCGAACCACAACGCCGATTCCTGTCTCTTCCCCATCCGCGGCGGCGGCGTCCACCTGCTTCCGCGCGGCTCCAGGAGCGCCATCCCGGTGATCGAGAGCCTGCTCGCCGCCGATCCGGGCGATCTCCAGGCCCGCTGGATCCTGAACATCGCTCACATGACCTTGGGCACGTGGCCCGACCAGGTTCCGCCGGCCTTCGTCATCCCTCCTTCGGTATTCGAGTCCGACTTTCCGATGCCGCGCTTCCCTGACATCGCCGGTGCCGTCGGCCTCGCCGTGGAAAGCTTGGGCGGCGGGGGCGTGGCCGACGATTTCGACAACGACGGTCTCCTGGACGTGATGGTCTCGTCGTGGGCGTTGCGCGGTCAGCTGCGTTATCTCCACAACGACGGCGACGGCCGGTTCACCGATCGCACCCGGGAGGCCGGATTGATGGGGCTCTGGGGCGGCTTGAACATGATGTCGGCCGATTACGACAACGACGGCTTCACCGACGTCCTCGTCCTGCGCGGCGCCTGGCTGGGAGTCGCAGGTCATCATCCGAACTCCCTGCTCCGGAACCGCGGCGACGGCACGTTCGAGGACGTCACCGAGGCGGCCGGCCTGTTGAGCTTCAACCCGACCCAGACGGCGCGGTGGCTCGACTACAACGGCGACGGCAAGCTCGACCTGTTCATCGGCAACGAATCGCAGCGCGGCGACCGTCTCCGGTGTGAGCTCTACCGCAACAACGGTGACGGCACCTTCACCGAATGCGGTGCCGAGAGCGGCTTCGGCATCATCGGGTTCGTGAAGGGCGTCGCGGTGGGGGACTACGACGGCGACAACCGTCCAGACCTCTATCTTTCGCGTCTCGACGGGGCCAACCTGCTCTTCCACAACGACGGTCCCGCCGACCCGGGCGACCCGGCCTCGAAGGCATGGCGCTTCACCAACGTGGCCAAGACCGCGGGCGTCGAGCAGCCGGACAAGAGCTTCCCGACCTGGTTCTTCGACTACGACCAGGACGGGCGGCCTGATCTCTACGTCGGCGGCTACAACATCGACGACGTCGGCGACATCGTCGCGGACCAGCTCGGCAAGCCTTCGCGCGGAGAACGCTCCAAGCTCTATCGCAACCGCGGCGACGGAACCTTCGAGGACGTCTCCCGCGCCGCGCATCTCCACCGCGTGCTGCATTCGATGGGCTCCAACTTCGGCGACCTGGACAACGACGGTTATCCCGACTTCTACCTCGGCACCGGCAACCCGGACCTGCTCACGCTCGTGCCCAACCGGATGTTCCGGAACGCCGAGGGCAGGTTCTTCCAGGACGTCACCACGGCCACGGGCACGGGGAACCTCCAGAAGGGCCATGCCGTCGCCTTCGCCGACCTCGACAACGACGGCGACCAGGACGTCTTCGAGAACATGGGCGGGGCCTTCACCGGCGACCCGTACCACCACACGCTCTACCAGAACCCGGGCAGCACGAACCACTGGCTCACGCTCAAGCTCGAGGGCGTCCGCTCGAACCGCTCCGCCATCGGGGCCCGCATCAAGGTCTCGGTCGCCACGTCCCGCGGCCCGCGCGACATCTTTCGATGGGTGGACACCGGCGGCAGCTTCGGCTGCAACCCGCTCCGCGCCGAGATCGGTCTCGGGAACGCCGCGGCGATCCGGTCGGTCGAGGTGCTGTGGCCGGCGACCGGCAAGACCCAGGTCCTGACGGGCATCGACCGCGACCGCTTCTACACCTTCCGCGAGGGCGACGTGGCGGCCAAACCGTGGGACGTGAAGCGGGTGAGGTTCGCGACCGGATCCGTCCCGCCCCACGCCGAGGCCCCGAAGAAGTGACCGGGCCCCGGGCCCCGGGCGGTCGGCAGCGCGATGCATGCCGACGGTCCCGACGGCCCCGTCCGGACCTGCACCGGGCAGCAGGACGCCCCTATCGTTCACATCTGTCCACGGTCCCCGGGGTTTCTTGCCCGGGCGTTCCGCGATTTTTCGTTCGCAACCGTAACCGGTTCCGACCGGAGCGGTCACCGCGGTCCACGGACACTCGCGGACCAGCACCCAAAACCACTTCTCGTGGCGTCCGGCAGCTCGCCACCGGCGGCGGGCGACCGGCCCACGGAAAACGTCGGATGGCGGCGTGGCCCTCGGTATCGACGTGGACATCTGTGAACGTTCCAGCCCATGCGCCTTCCGACAGTTGAAACGGCCACGTCTCCCGGATCCCGCCGCTGGCGCGTGAAGGCCGCCATCGCCGGGCTCGTGGCGGCCCTGGCTTGCGCGGCCGCGGCTGAGACGACTTCCGCTCCCTCGCCGGCGGATGCCGCGAAGACCGTCGCCTCGCCCGGCTCCGCCAAGGCCCGTCCACTGCCGCCCGGAACGGTCCGGATGATCGAGCGTTTCGCGAAGATCCGTGCCCAGGCCGAGGCGAACCCCGCCGGCCAGGCCTACACCAGCGCCGAACACGCCGCGCTGCTCCAGCGCCGGTTGGCCGTGGCGACCGAACCGGGCGAGGTCGGGCAACTGATGTCGCAGTACGGCCAGCAACTGTTGAACTGGGGCCGGAGCGAGGACGCGAAGACCCAGTTCGAGCAGTTCGAGGTCTACATGGACCAGCACGGGATCGATCTCGGGCCACGGCAGCGCGACCTCCTGCGCATGCTCCGCGCGACCTGCATGCTCCGCCTCGGCGAACAGGAGAACTGCATCGTCAACCACAACGCCGATTCCTGCCTGTTTCCCATCCGCGGCGGCGGCGTCCATCTGCTTCCGCGCGGCTCCCAGGGCGCGATCCGCCTTTTCAACGAACTGCTGGAGCGGCGCCCCACCGACCTGCGGGCACGCTGGCTGCTCAACATCGCGTACATGACACTCGGCCAATGGCCCGATCAGGTGCCGGCCCGATGGGTCATCCCGCCGGAACGGTTCGCCTCGGACCACGACATCAAGCCCTTCCCCGACGTCGCGGGCCCGCTCGGGCTCGACGGCGGGGGACTGGCGGGCGGGGTGATCCTGGAGGACTTCGACGGCGACGGGTTCCTCGACGTGATGACCTCGACCTGGGACCTCAAAGGCACGCTCAGGCTGTTCCAC
>JANNAJ010000054.1:0-3592 GCA_031384285.1 Verrucomicrobiota bacterium | reverse complement strand
GGAGCCGAGGCCGCTGATGCCGGAGCCGCCGGTCCCGGTGCCGAGCGTCCCCTCCCAGATCCCGGTCAACCGCAACGTGGTGGTCGCGGACGCGGTCAGGTGGACGGCCATCTCCGCCCGCGCGTAGGCGGTGCCGTGGGCTCCGTATCCGTCGTACGGCGCGGTCGGGAACGCGGTCACGCCGGGGCCGGCGAGGACGTTTTCAGCTGAGGTGCGCAGGATGCCTGTCGCAGGATGCCTTGCGACAGGCTGGCCGAGGAACTCGTGTTCACGATGTAGGCCGCCGAGACGTCGACCGTGTCGCCGCTTGTCTTCGGGACCCGACAGGCCGTCGCTTCGCCGATCGACGCGACGAAAGTTCCTGCAACCTCCGCGGCGGGCCGGCGTCTCACGTGGCGTATGTTGTGGCCGATCTCCGCCGGACGTTGGGATTTCGCCGCTGCCGCGCATCTGCTGAACCGCGCGGGTTTCGGTGGCACTCCCTCGGAGATCGAGACGTTGGCCCGGCTCCGTCCTGCCGAGGCGATCGCGCGATTGGTGGATTTCTCCGCCTCGCCCGAGACGACCCCTGCGCCGGCATGGGCCAAGCCCGATCCCGGACGCGCGGAGTGGCTTCGCAAGGTCCGTCAGGCCACCGCCGACGAGCGCCGTGAACTGCAGCGCGAGTTCCAGCGCGAGCAGCGGCAGCGCATGCTGGAGCTGCAGACCGGCTGGCTCTCGCGCATGGTCTCAGGACCGCGGCCCTTCCAGGAGAAGCTCACGCTGTTCTGGCACGGGCATTTCGCCACCAGCGTCCAGAAGGTGAAGGACGCCTACCTGATGTGGCGACAGAACGAGGTCTTCCGCCGGCACGGCACCGGCGAGTGGCTGACGCTGCTGCGCGAGGTGACCAAGGATCCGGCGATGCTCGTCTGGCTCGACCAGGCCCAGAGCAAACCGGACCATCCGAACGAGAACTACGCCCGCGAGTTGATGGAGCTCTTCACGCTCGGCGAAGGCCATTACACGGAGAAGGACGTCACCGAGGCCGCGCGCGCGCTGACCGGGCTGACCTACGACCGGCTGCACCAAGAGCCGACTTTCCGTCATCGGCTCCGCGACGTGCGCGACAAGACGATCTTCGGCCGGACCGGGGATTTCGACGGCGAGGACCTGATCCAGCTCATCACGGCGCAGCCGCAGAGCGCGCGGTTCTTGACGGGCAAACTGTGGCGGTTCTTTGCCGGCACGGATCCGACCGACGCGTTGACCGAAGCGATGACGGCGGAGTTCCGGCGGCACGGGCAGGAGATCCGGCCGTTCTTGCGGACGATGTTCCTCTCGGAGGAGTTCCACTCGCCGGCCGTCGTGCGCCAGCAGATCAAGAGCCCGGTGCAGCTGCTCGTGACGGCGTGCCGCCAACTGGAGCGTCCGCTTCCGCCCGGCCCCGTGGCGGTCAACGCGCTGCGCGCGCTCGGGCAGGAGCTGTTCAATCCGCCGAACGTGAAGGGCTGGGACGGAGGCGTCGCGTGGATCAACACCAACACCTTGCTCACCCGGCACAACCTCGCGCTGCTGCTCACCACCGGGGAGAACGCGCTGCCGGTGATGGCGCGCAAGCCGGCCGGCAAGAAGCCTGTCGGACGGGCGATGGCCCGGCTTTCACCGCACGCCGCCGATCCGGACAAGATCTTCCCGGCCGAGGTGCGGCGCTCGACCGACCGCCTGCTCGCCGAGGTGGAACGACGGTTCATCAACGGTCCGCTCCAGGCCAAGGACCGCGCGGCCTTGGGCGATTACCTCCGGGCGCAGGGCACGCTGGACGACCACGACCTGCTCGGGTTCGTCCGTCTGGCGATGTGCACGCCCGATTACCAGCTCATCTGAACCCAAGAGCGCGGGCGATCCGCCCGCGCACCCGATACATCCCATGGATACCCTCCGCACCCGCCGCTCGTTCCTCCGCTCCACCGCGCTCGGTGGCGCTCTCTCGATGGGCGTGCCCTCGTTCGTGGCCGCGACCTTCGACCAGTTGCACGCCGACGCCGAGGGGCGTGACGTGCAGACCGCCACCGGCAAGGACGCGCCGATCTTGGTGTTGCTGCAGCTCGCGGGCGGCAACGACGGGTTGAACACGCTCGTGCCGTTCACCGACGACGATTACCACCGCGCGCGTCCGAAGCTGAGGATCAAGGCCGACCAGCTCCTGAAGCTCGACGACCGTTTCGGGCTGCATCCGTCCCTGGCCGGGCTGAAGCACCTCCATGATCTCGGGCAGGTCGGCATCGTGCACGCGGTGGGTTATCCGAACCCGAACCGCTCGCATTTCCGCAGCACCGACATCTGGATGACCGGGACCGACAGCGACCGCTATTCGACCCACGGTTGGATCGGCCGCTATTTCGACAACGCGTGCCCCGGCGCGGACCCGACGGTGGGGATCTCCATCGGTGCCCGCTCGCCGCTCGCGTTCGCCGCGAAGAAGCCGACCGGCGTGGCGCTGGAGAACCCGGATGCTTACCGCTTCGTGGATGGCGAAGGCGGCGACATGGACGGGGGCGGGAAGTTCTACCGTGCGATGAACCGGGCGGACGCGACCGACTCCGGCGGGAGCGTGGGCATGATCGGCGGCGCCGCGGCGCACAGTGGGTCGCCGTTGGATTTCCTCGAACGCACCGCGCTCGACGCGCAGGTCAGCTCCGACCGGATCCGCGAGGTCGCGGCCAAGGCGAAGAACCAGGCCGCATACCCCGCCACACGGCTCGCCACCGACCTCAAGCTGGTCGCCAAGCTCATCGCCGGCGGCATGTCCACGCGCGTGTATCATGTGGGCCAAGGCGGCTACGACACGCACCAAGGCCAGTTGCCGGCGCACCAGCGCTTGCTGGGCGAGCTGGGTGATTCGCTGAAGGCGTTTCTCGCCGACCTGAAGGAGATGGGACAACTCGACCGGGTGCTGGTGCTGACGTTCAGCGAGTTCGGACGGCGCGTCTCCGAGAACGCCAGCGGCGGCACCGACCACGGCGCCGCGGCGCCTCTGTTCGTGCTCGGAGGCAAGGTGAAGGCGGGGCTCCGCGGAGAAGCGGCTTCCCTCGCGCCGCGAGACCTGGTCGACGGCGACATGAAGTTCCGCACCGATTTCCGGGCGGTCTATGCGGACGTGCTGGAGAACTGGCTCAAGACGCCGAGCGCGCCGATCCTCGGCCGGCAGTTCACGCCGATTCCTGTGGTCTGAGCCGATCTGCGCTCGCCGCCACGCTTTCTGTTTTGTGGCGTTCCGCGCTTCCTTGGGTAGGTTGTCGCGGCTCCGGAGCACCTCAGGCCGGGCGCGACAGGACACGAACCCATGATCGACCCAAGTCCACCAGCCGACCCTGCAGCTCGCAAGGCATCTGCCACGAAGGCCAAAGCATTCGTGTTCCTCGGCGTCCTGGGGTGCGGAACCGTGTCGGGGATGTCGTTCGGCAACGTCGCCTTGGGGGCTTTGGCCGGGATGGCTCTCGGGGCGCTATTCGGCACCGCCGTCGCGACCGCGATGTTGAAGCAAGGGGATTGAACCTCCGATCGGGGCCGAGCCCATCAGCCAGACGTCTGCCGTTCTGGAAACCTGCCG
>JANNAJ010000450.1:0-7014 GCA_031384285.1 Verrucomicrobiota bacterium | reverse complement strand
CCGAGCTTGGCTGATCTTCACCTATTCGTTTGCCAAATGGGGCTTCCCGTTCCTCTGGTTGGGCCTTCCTTGGACAGGCAGGGAGAAGCAGGGCGACGCGGGGCCGCTGAGCGCCGCGGTCCTGCTGGGGTTCCCGCAACTGCTCTGGGCTTTTCCCGTCGCCGGGACGCAGGTCGCCATGGCCGCAGCCGTGCCGTTGGTGGTGTCGCTGGTCTATCTGCACCAAGCCGTCACCGCGCTAAGATGGCCCCGCTGGGTGGCACCGTACCGGTGGGCGACCGGTATCACGCTCATGGCCTTGCTTGGCGGCTTGGCGGGATCCTACCGGTACTATGTACGATCAACCCCTTTGTGCCTGCCGGGCTCGGACTGGGTCCGCCTACCGGACGAAGGAAATGCCGCCAGGCTGGCTTGGGCCTCCCATAACCTCCGCCGATACTCAACGACGTTCGTCACGCGGCCCGGCGTCGCCAGCCTGCACCTATGGTCGGGAGTGGAACCGCCCACCCGTCGCAATTCGAACTTCTGGATGTCGCTGCTGACCCCTCAGGAGCAACAGGAGATTGTCGCCGCGATAACCGATCGGGACGGCGTTTTGGTCTTGGCAAACGACCTCTTCCTGAAGATTTCGGGGCAGGCAGAATACATCACGAACTCGGTGTCGGCCCGTTTCATCCTCGACCATTTCACGCCGGCCATCCGAGTCGGGGCTTGGACCCTGCTGCAGCGTCCGACGGACGTGGAGCATCGATGGATCCATCAGGCTTGGATGACCTCCCCTGCCCAAGGACAGCTCCCGCGACTACGGCTGCGGTTTGGAGCGGACGAACCTCGTGATGTGGTCAGGGTGACCGTCTTCGATGTCACCAGCCGACGCGTGCTCATGGAGGACGTCCCGATGAGGGTCCAGACATCGATCACCGCGACCGACGGGGTTTGGGAGCTTGAACTGCCTTGGGTTGCAGGCGACCTACCCGAGGCTGCACATGTCGTCGTGGCGCGTCTGTGGGATCCGAGGGGACGGCGGATCGGCACGGTGCCGGTGATCCCGCCGTTCACGGCAAGACCGGTCGGTTCAGATGCCCCCTGAACGCTCTCGGGGATGAAATCCAAAGATCTTGTGCCGGAGTGGGAGCAGAATGAGACCGAGGGATGGTCGGCACCGGTGGAGAAATAGATAAGGAGGGACATCCGAATGGGGCCGAATCGGTATAATAGGCCCGCGAAGGGAAATGGACGAGAAAGCAGCCATTCCAAACGAACAGCCACGCTCAGCACGACAGACCTTTGGTTTGGCGTTTAAAGACGAGGCCGTACGGCCGTTGGAGCACCGCCCTGCCTCTCTCTGAACCTCGGACGCGCGGCCGCCGGTCGTTGCGAGGAAGAGGAGCGTTCGGCCGGCAAGATAGAACCAAACCCGGCACCCTAGGAAGACGACTGACCTTGATCGGGCAGGCATCGGGAAAATGCGGGTGGAGAGCGCTGGTCAACAGGACCGCGGACCTCACGCCACCTAGCGTTTCGAGGGTTGGCAAACTCGCCGGGGTCGTCCATCACTCCGAGGCATAGGGTTTTCCGCCGGTTTCCCTGAGTCCAAAGCATGAACAGTTCTGCCCCCGTCGCCAAGCCTCTCACCCGGTTCAGCATCGTCATCCCTGCGCGGGACGAGGAGGGCTGCATCGAGCCGATGGTGGAGAAGCTCCACGTCGAGCTGCGGCTCCAAGGCATCCCCCACGAGATCATCGTCGTCGACGACGGGAGCACCGATTCCACCTGGGAGAAATTGACCGCCCTCCAGGCCCGCATCCCCGAACTGCGGCCGGTCCAGAACACCGGCGCCCACGGCTTCGGACGCGCCATCATCTTCGGCCTGGACCAGATCCGGGGCGACGCCGTCACCATCATGATGGCCGACGAATCGGACGACGCCCGTGACGCCGTCCGCTATTGGCACGAGCTCGGAAAGGGCTACGACTGCGTGTTCGGCAGCCGTTTCATCAAGGGCGGGGGCGTCATCGATTACCCGACGGTGAAGCTGATGGTGAACCGGATGGCGAACTTCTTCGTCAAGACGCTCTTCAACCACGGGCTGAACGACACGACGAACGCGTTCAAGGCCTACCGCGCCGACGTGATCGCCGGGTGCCGGCCGCTGATCGCGCCGCACTTCAACCTCACGGTCGAGCTTCCGTTGAAGGCCATCGTCCGCGGCTTCAGCTACAAGGTCATCCCCATCACCTGGCGGAACCGCCGCACCGGCGTGGCCAAGCTGAAGATCCGCGAGATGGGCAGCCGATACCTGTTCATCTGCCTCTACGTCTGGCTGGTGAAGTATTTCAGCCGGGGAGACTACCGGAAGCGATGAGCACCCCGGACATCCCCTCGACCGGTCCGTCCGACGGGGCACGGTTCTCCCGGCGGTTCCTCGACGTGACCACGCTCGCGTTGGTCGTCGCGCTGGGCCTGCTCGGTTGGTTCCTCCTGCACCGGTACCCGGCCCGCTTCTTCGGTGCGGATTGGCTCACCAACGAACACGGGAACCAGCTCTACCGGGCCCAGGTGATCGGTGCCGGAGGGCACCTCTACCGCGACGTGGAATGCCAGTACGGACCGCTGCCGGTCTACGCCTTCGCCGCGTTCGCCCAGTTGGCCGGGGACACGGTCCAGGCCGGATGCGCTTTCCACTTGCTGGTCAGTTTGGTGGCCGTGGCCGCGATGTTCCGATGGCTCTCGCGCGCCGCGCGCTCCGGTCGTGAGCTGCTCCTGCTCGCCGGCCTGGTCGGCATCTCGTCGCTATGCCTGACGGCCTTCTTCCGCAGCCCGTTGCTCCTCTCTCTCGGGGCGAACTTCGAGTACCTGAGTTTCGAGCGTCTGTGGCTGATCGGCTTGGCGGCCGGCTGGAGGCCGCCAAGGGAACGGGGCATGCGGGACGCGCTCCGGTTGGGCCTGTTCTTCCTGCTCTGGCAGCTCACGAAGTTCGGCGGCGGCGCGTTCGGTGTGGCGGCGTTCTTTGCGGTGGACATCGCCTACCTGCTCACCGTCGGCGACGGCGCGGACCGCCGAGCGGTCATCCGCTTCTGGGTGCTCGCCCCGGCCGCCTGCGTCGGCGCGGAGGCGCTGCGGGCCGCGATGTTCTATGCCGTGCTCCCCCCCGATATCGCGACCCGGTCGCTCTGGCCTCTCTGGCTCATGGGCTTCTACCCATATGACCGCCTCCAAATCTGGATCGGTGGGCGCCATTTCCTCACCTATATCGCACCCATCGCCATCCCGGCCGTGGCGGGTTTCGCGGTCTCGGCCGCTTGGCTTTCGGCGAAGGCCCGGACGGCGATGTCATGGCGGTTGCCCGCGGCGCTATGGTTCCCGGTGATGGTGCCGTTGGCGTTCTACCTGGGCGGATCCATCGACAAGGTCGGCTATTTCGGCCGCGAATGGCTTTTCTTCCAGTATGCGTTCGCCCTGATGCCGGCGATGTTGCTGATGGCGATCCGCACCCCGCGTATCTTGGGGATCGGCCTCGCTTTCTGCGCCTACGGGACGAGCGCCTTCATGTTCCTCCGCTCCGCCGGATGGAAACCATCGCCGGATCCAGTCCGGTTCGAGACGACCATCGGGCCGGTATGGGAATCCACCACCAACGCCGAAATGCGGATCTGGGAAGCCGCGCAGGCGTGGACCGATGCCCGGCCAGGATCACGCCTGGTCGTCTTCAGTCGTTGGGCGGGCGGAGGATGGTATACCGCCCGGAAGGTGCACGCCCAGCTGCGGAACACGCTCTTTGTCCATGGTGCACGCACCGGGCAGGATGACACGCATCTCGACGCGGTGCTGCCGCAGGTCGACCTCATCGTCTGCCAAGTGGAGGAACTCCAGGGCGATCTTCCGTCATCCGTCCGGACCGAACGGGCGGGGAAGGAGATCGCGGGTTTCCTCCCTCCTGGCCTCGCGCGCCGGGTGATGGACGAATACGTCCTCGCGGAGACCGACCCTCGTGCCACCGGATGGTTGCTGCTCCGTCGCCGCGCGGTGAAGTGACCTGGTCGCGGACATGCGCCCAAGCTGTCCAGGGCCGGACGACCGCCCAGGTGATCATCGCCCAACGGAGGCTTCTTTTCGCAGGAAACGCGCGGGAGAAATCCACGGCTTTTCCCGTCTGAGGTACGTGGCCTCCTCGCTCCCGGCTCCTGTGACGCCTTTCGGAGGACCGCGGCCGGATCGGACAAGACCCTGCCGAATCCGGTTTCGACTTCCGCGCCCCGGCTTTTAAAGTCCGGCCATGTTCAACGCAGCTGACGTCCAGTCCGCCGGTGTCGACCGCTTCCCGCTCCGCGCCGTGACGCCTCCGGCGCAGATCGATGCCCTTGCCCGCGACATCCTCGCGCTGAAGAAGAAACTCAACGCCGTCATCCTCGCGCACAACTACCAGGTGCCCGAGATCCAGGACGTCGCGGATGTCGTCGGCGATTCCCTCGGCCTCGCCCAACATGCCGCCAAGACGGATGCCGATGTCATCGTCTTCTGCGGCGTCCACTTCATGGCCGAGACGGCCAAGATCCTGAACCCTGGCAAGATCGTCATCCTGCCCGACGCCGACGCCGGCTGTTCCCTCGAATCCAGCTGCCCGGGGCCGAAGCTGAAGGCGTTCCAGGCGACGAACCCCAACTTCTGGACCATCGCCTACATCAACTGCTCCGCCGAGGTGAAGGCGCTCAGCGACTGCATCTGCACCAGCGGCAACGCGGTCAAGGTCGTCGAGGCGGCACCCAAGGACCGCGACATCCTCTTTGTCCCGGATGAGAACCTCGGCGGCTGGGTGATGGAGCAGACCGGAAGGCCGATGACGCTCTGGAAGGGGGATTGCTACGTCCACGTCGAATGGACGCACGCCGCGATCACCCGGATCCGGCAAAAACATCCAGGCGCCCCGGTGGTCGCGCATCCCGAGTGCCCCAAGGCGGTCCGCATGCTCGCCGACGAGGTCTGCTCGACCGAGAAGATGGTGACCTGGTGCAAGCGGTCCACCGCGAAGGACATCATCATCGCCACCGAGGCCGGGATGCTCCACCGGCTGAAGAAGGAATGCCCGGACAAGAACTTCATCCCGGCACCGACCGACCGGTGCGCGTGCAACGAGTGCCGCTTCATGAAGATGAACACGGTCGAGAAGCTCCACGATTGCATGGTCGCCCTCGCGCCCCGCATCGAGCTGCCGCCCGAGCTGAGCGCGCGCGCACGCATCGCCATCGAGCGCATGCTCGAGATCTCGGCGCGCCCCTGAAGCGGTCACCGTGAAGGCGGCGGCCCGCTGCTGGCGCGGATGACGAGCTCCGCGGGCAACCGGTGCGAACGCGTCGGCTCGCCCTTGAGCAGCTTGAGCATCGTCTCCACGGCCATCGCGCCGAGGCGCAGCTTGGGCTGGCGGACGGTGGTGAGCGGCACCCGGAAGTATTCGCTCACGAGGATGTTCCCGAACCCGACCACGCTGATGTGGCCGGGGATGCGGACGCCTTGGTTCAACAGCGCGTCGGCCGCGCCGATCGCGACCAGGTCGTGCGCGCACTGGAGCGCCGTGGCATCCGGCCGTTCCTGCATGAACTGGAGCGCCGCCGCGGCGCCTTCCTCGATGGTCGTGCCCGCGTTGAAGATGAGCTGGTCCGCGACCGGGACGTCGGCGTCGCGGTGGGCGCGGCGGTAGCCCTCGAGCCGCTCGCGGGCCCAAGGCGCGACCATCGGCCCGGCGAAGAAGGCGATCCGCCGGTGCCCGAGATCGAGCAGATGGCGCGTCGCCGCGGCGCTGGCCGCGAGGTCGTCGGTCTCGATCGCCGGGAACTGCCGGCAGAACGGCGCGCTGTGCCCGAGCACGACGGTCGGGATCCCGCGCTTGCCCAGTTCCTCGTAGATCCCGGCCGTCTCCCCGAGCCGGTAGACCGGCGAGATGAACAGGCCGTCCACCCGTCGCGCGATCAACCGGCGCAGCACGGCCTCCTCGCGCTCGGGACGGTTGAGCGAATGGGCGATGACCAGGTCGTAGCCGAGCTCGTGGGCCCGCTCCTCGATGGCCATCACGATGCGCGCGTTGACCGGGTTGGTGCTGGCGGAGATCACCAGCCCGAGCAGACGGGTCGTGCGGCTGCGCAGGCCTTGGGCGCTGACATCGGGCAGATACCCCATCTCGGCGGCCAGCTTGCGGATCCGGTCCTTGGTCGCGGCGGAGAGGTCGGGTTTGTCGCGGAGCGCCTTGCTGACGGTCATCACGGAGACCCCGGCGGCGGCGGCGATTTCTTTCAGTCGGACCATGGATGAGGATCAGAGGTTGCCGCCGGACCAGCCGAATTTTTGGCGGAGCGTGCTGAAGAAGCTGGTGCCGTCCAGGCGGAGCAGCCGGATCGTCCGCGCGCTGCGGCGGATGGTCACCGTGTCGCCGGTGCCGATGTCGGTCTGCTGCTGGCCGTCCGCCGCGACCGAGGCGACGAACCGGCTGCTGAGCAGCTTCACCTGCACGGTGGAATCCAGCCCCACGACGAGCGGACGGATGCTGAGCGTGTGCGGACAGATCGGGGTGAGCGTGAGCACATCGGCGTCGGGGCTGACGATCGCACCGCCGGCGGCGAGCGAATAGGCCGTCGAACCGGTGGGCGAGCTGGCGATGAAGCCGTCGCACCGGTAGCTCGTGAGCAGCTCGCCGTCCACACGGACCTCGATCTCGATCAGCCGCGACGTGAGGCCGCGTCCGATCACGAGGTCGTTCAGGGCGATCCGAGTGGTGCGCTCGTCGCCGCGCTGGATGACGGCTTCGAGCAACGACCGTTCTTCGATGACGAACTTCCCTTCGGGGATCTTCTTGAGCGATTCCGCGAGCCGGTGCGAAGGCACGGCGGTGAGGAAGCCGAGATGGCCGGCGTTGATGCCCAGCAGCGGCGCCGGTAATCCCGCCACCTCGCGGGCGATCCGCAGCATCGTGCCGTCGCCGCCGAAGACCAGCAGCAGGTCCGAGGTCCGCGCGAGCTGTTCCAG
>JANNAJ010000427.1:0-2459 GCA_031384285.1 Verrucomicrobiota bacterium | reverse complement strand
GGCCCCCATGCCAGCGGACATCAGGCTGCCGGCGACGAGCGCGGGTTCGTCTATCGGGTCGACGGTGAGGAGGAGCGTTCCGCGCATGGGACGGAGAGAACAGGGTTAAACCGCCATGGACCGGCGGGAATATCGAGACCTCGTCGCCCGGCCGGAGGACCTGGTCCGCGCTCGCGTAATCGACCCCGACGGCGATGAGCGTCGAGTTGCGCAACGCGCCGAGCTTCGGATGGAGCGCGTAGACCACTCGGAGCACGTCCTCGAGCTTGGCGGTGTCCGGCACGTCGACGTCCAAGCGCGCGGTCCCGGCGAGGTCGCGGAAGTAGGACCAGAAATGGACGGGGACGGTCATCGGCAAGTGGTCGGACGGACGGTTTTCCGTGGCGGGACGAAGTGCGGCGCGCTCGCTTCTCCGGTCGGCCTAGGCCTTCGCGGTCTCCTTCGCCCAGGCATCTTTCAGCGAGATCGTGCGGGCGAACACGGGACGGCCCGGTGTCGAATCCTTCGGATCCGGCCAGAAGTAGCCGAGCCGCTCGAACTGGTACCGGGCGTCGGGGATCGTCCGTGCGAGCGCCGGTTCCAGCTTGGCCTGCACGACCACGCACGAGCGGGGGTTCAGCACCGTGCGGAAATCGCGTCCGTCCTTCTCGGGCAGCTCCTCGGTGAAGAGCCGGTCGTACAACCGCACCTCGGCGTCGATGGCGTGGGAAGCGCTGACCCAGTGGATGGTGCCCTTGACCTTCTTGCCGGCATCGGGGCCTCCGGAGCGCGTGTCGAGCAGGGCGGTGCCGCGGAGCTCCACGACCTCGCCGGCGGCGTCCTTGACCACCTCGTCGCAACGGATGATGCAGGCGTACTTGAGCCGGACCTCGCCACCCGGACGGAGCCGGAAATACTTCGGCGGCGCGACCTCCATGAAGTCGTCGCGGTCGATGTGGACCTCGCGGGTGAAGGGGACCTTGCGCGTGCCGGCGGACGGATCGCCGGGGTTCTCCACGGCCTCGACCTCGATGACCTCGCCGGCGGGGATGTTGGTGAGCACGACCTTGAGCGGGCTGAGCACGGCGAGGCGGCGGAGCGCGACGGTGTTGAGCTCGGTCCGGACGACGTGTTCGAGCACGGCGACATCGGTCAGGCCGTTGAATTTGGTCACGCCGATCGCGGTGGCGAAGGTCCGCAATGCCTGCGCCGGCACGCCGCGTCGGCGCAGGCCCGAGATGGTCGGCATCCGCGGGTCGTCCCATCCGGTGACCAGCTTCTCCTCCACCAACTGGAGCAGCTTGCGCTTGCTCATCACGGTGTAGCCGAGGTTGAGGCGGGCGAACTCGATCTGGCGGGGCAGGGGAGCGGGAAGGTCCAGCGCGGCGAGCAGCCAATCGTAGAGCGGGCGATGGACCTCGAACTCCAGCGTGCAGACCGAGTGCGTGATGCCCTCGAACTGGTCGCTCAGCGGATGGGCGAAGTCGTACATCGGATAGATGCACCACTTCGAGCCGGTGCGGTGGTGCTCCGCGTGGCGGATGCGGTAGAGCGCCGGGTCGCGCAGATGGACGTTCGGCGACGCCATGTCGATCTTGGCGCGGAGAGTCCGCGCGCCGTCAGGGAACTCGCCGGCGCGCATCCGGGCGAAGAGGTCGAGGTTCTCGGCGGCGGTGCGGCCGCGGAACGGGCTGTCCTTGCCCGGCAACATCGGCGTGCCGCGGAACTCGTTCATCTGCTCCGCGGAAAGGTCGCAGACGAACGCCTTGCCCGCCTCGATCAACCGGACGGCGGCCGCGTAGAGGCGCTCCGAATAATCCGAGGCGTAGAAGGGCTCGAGGGCGGTGCCGGGCTTCGCCTCGCCGGCACCCACGGCACGTCCGTCGTCGTCGCCGACCCGCTTGAGGCCGAGCGTGTCGTCCGCCCAGCCTCCGATGAGCCAGTCGACGTCCATGCGGATGGAGTCGACGTACTCGGTGTCCTCCTTCGTCGGGTTGGTGTCGTCCATCCGCAGGTTGCAGATGCCGCCGAACTGTCGGGCGATGCCGAAGTTGAGGCAGATCGACTTCGCGTGACCGATGTGGAGATAGCCGTTCGGCTCGGGCGGGAAACGGGTGTGGATGCGGGTGTGCTTCCCGCTCGCGATGTCGGCGGCGACGATGTCGCGGATGAAATCGCTCGGTTCGGTGGCGGCGGTGGCGGCGGGGGCGGCGTTGGGCACGGGCTCAGACATACAAAATAGGGCCGGATGGTTAAGGCGGGACGTCGCCGAAGTCGAGGGCAGCGTCCAAGCCGCATGCGGTCCGAGGCACCGGAGGAGCGATGCCCGCGACCGGGAGTCGAGCGAGGCCGTGGATCCGGTCGGGTGTCGGACGCGCCAAGGAGGACGCGCCGGAGCCGAAGAAAGAAGGCCCCCAAGGAGGTGCCGGCCGGAAGCTCCCGGGGAAAAGAAAAAGCGGGCTTGGGGATGACACACGGTT
>JANNAJ010000413.1:0-2675 GCA_031384285.1 Verrucomicrobiota bacterium | reverse complement strand
TGCGCTACCGGTGCCGAAACTCGGCGGCAAGTTGCCGCCGAGCACGGCCAAGTTGGCCGTTCCACCCGGATCCATCTGCGTGGTTCCGGATCAGAACAGCCGCGCGTCGCGCGTAGGCAGCGGCAGCGGCCACGGCCAGTCGAGGTCGTCGCTCACTCTGCGGCCGTTGTCGGTCAATTTTCGGAAGACACCACCGTCGTCCTTGCCGTTGGGCCCGACGCTCCAGAGGCGGAACCAACCGTCATCGGTGCGCTCGTAATGGAGCGGTTGGCCGCCCATCCAATCGGCAGGCACGGCGGGGAGATAGGCGGGCACCAACTCGGCGAGCGCTGCGGGGAACGTGCCGTGGGCGAGCCGATGCCGCTCCAGTGCGCAGGCGACGACCGCGTGTTGGGTGGTTGCTTCGGCGCGATCGGACCTGGCCGGGGTCCGGGCGAGCGCCGGCAGCAGCATCCCGACAAGGATGTTGTAGGGAGACGGATTTGACCTCATTTTCTGAACGTAATCATCCGTCAGATCAACGCTCCGGAGATTCTGGTCGAGAGCGGTCGCACGGTTGGTGCGGTTCACGGTCACGCGGACATGGTCTAGGATCAACTGGTAGCCGTGAAGCAGGTGGACTTGGTTCTGCCGGTACCATCCGGAAGGCATAACATACGCCAGCCCGGCCAGCATGCCGGGACCTGTGTTCTCCGACGAGTCACCGCCTAGTTTGTCGAGTTCAGATAAACCCGTCCCACGTCTGACGAGCAGTTTCTCCGCAGCATCGTTTCCAAGCGCTCGCTCGCCTTCGAGCGAGTGGACCAGGCCGCCGGCGTAGTCGCGCTGGCTGAGCAGTTTCTGGAAGGCGGCGAGCTGGGCATCATCCCAGCGATGGTCCGCCAAGCCCTGCCAAAGCGCGCGCATGGCGATGTTGTCGCAGGAGAAGCGCACCAATTGGGAGATGAGTATCGGCTCCTCGCTCAAGGATTCCCCGAGCCGGAACGCGAGCAGCGTGTCGGCGGCGGCCCCGGCGGAGTCTCCGGCCGCGAGTCTCGCAACGGCGCGGAGTTGGCAGATGCGGGTGCCGGCCTTCATCGCAGATAGGTTCGGGAGCAGGGCGCGGAATCCGTCCTCGTAATGGGTCGGATAGCGGTTGCGCGGGCGCTGCGCTGCGGCGGCGAACTCGGCCAGCGTGGCGTCGAACTTCGAGAGCGCGAACAGCAAATCCTTCGCGGGATCGCCAGGCACGGTGGGCAACGGGAAGGTGAGGCGCGGGCCACCATATCTAATTTTGCCGGTGTTGGTGGTCACGAAACGCAGGTGCGCGGCCCACGCCACGAGATTGATGCGGCCATCGGTGGGTTCCTCGGCGATTCCTCGGTTGCGCTTCACCGTCTCCGGTTCTTCGGGCAGGACGAAGTTGGTGTGGTAGGCAAAGGGAGGAGGGTGGAGCCAGATATTGGTGATGTTGCCGTCGGCGGTGCGTTCTTGTCGGTAGGCGAACTTCTGCCAGAACGGCGTCGCGAAGAAATTTTCCTCGTCGCTCGCCGGGGGCGGGATGACGCACGGCAACTCGAAGCATTCGCCCTTGGCCTTCAGCTCGGCGCGCATCTGTCGCCAGGCCCACGCGCCGCGGGTGTTCTCGATCGCGTGGAAGAGCAGCATCGGCGTCACCAGACCGACGAGCAGCGCGTAGAGGCCGCCGAGCCCGAAGCGCCGGAAGAACCCGAGCTTCGGCACCGGCCCCGTGAGGGTCGGGTCGCCGGGCCGGGCCGCCAGTTGCGCGGCCCGCTGGTTCCAGCAGAGGCGGGAGATCAAGCTCCAGCACAGGCCTGAGCAGGCGCCGAACTCGGCGGCGAAGGGCAAGAAGAACCCGAGCAGAAAATTGGTCGATGGCGGGTTGGTCGCCTCGATCATGACTTTGATGATCACCGTGAGCAGACCGAAACCGAGGCCGACCAATCCGGCCGTGAGGGCCGCCGACCCGACCGTGACGGCGGCAACCCGGAGCCATGAATAGCGGTCGCCGCGGGCGGGGATCCAACTACGGACGAAGAGCCAAGTGCTGCGGCGTTCGTTCCGGCGGAGGAGGAATTCAGGGAGAGTCATACGAAGTGCGAGGTGCTAATTGAAAGATCCGAAGTCGGAGTGGAGGCGGTTGGGGAGCCCGGAACCGGGCACTGGAGCGTGGATGCCCTCATCCGCCAGCAAACCGAGCCGCGGGGCAGCCTCGCGGACGAAGGCGTCCGCGCTCCGATGTAGGCCCGCCGCATCGCCCTGATCAAAAAGTCGCATGAGCGGCGAGGGGTCAGCCGTAGCTGGGGCGTCCGTGCCGGCGGAGGCTGCTGCGCGGACCGGGCGGGCGGAGCGGCGGTGGTTCGGCGGGCTCGGGTTCGGAGAGACCGGCGAGCTGGAGCAGTTCGGCACGTTGCGCGCGGGCCGCGGCGATCTGTTCTGGTGCGAGGCTGCCGCGGTCGCTGAGGGAAGCGAGCGAGCCGGTGGGAGGACTGCTGGTGAAATGGTTCACCGCGAGGCAGACCGCCCACACCGCGGCCAGCGCCCGCCACGCCGGCGAGATGCCGGTGAGCCAGGCCCAGAGCTGGAGCAAAGGACTGTGAGGACTGGATATTCCTTCTGCGCGGGAGCGCGGACTTTCGAGTCCGCGGGCCGCGGCGGCGGCATTGGCGTTGGCG
>JANNAJ010000318.1:0-3180 GCA_031384285.1 Verrucomicrobiota bacterium | reverse complement strand
GAGATTTGTTGGTGCAAATGTCCGGGGGCTTGGGGAGGTTCCGGCAATGCTCCCCCCGGCCAAACGGCCCAGCCGCGACGGCTTCACGCTGATCGAGCTGCTGGTCGTCATCGCGATCATCGCCATCCTGGCGGGATTGCTGTTGCCGGCGCTGTCCGGGGCGAAAGGGCAGGCCCAGCGGATCAAGTGCTTGAACAACCAGAAGCAGATCGGGCTGACTTGGTTGCTCTATGCCACCGATTCGCGGGATGGCCTGGTGGCCAACGGCGAGCTCCCTTCGGCGGGCGGCAACGGCCAGAAGCTGTGGGTGCTCGGCGGCTACCACAACTTCGTCAACGCCTTCACCAACGTCGGCTATCTCGTCGACGCGCGCTACGCGGCGTTCGCTCCCTACCTCAGGTCCCAGGAGACCTACAAGTGCCCGTCGGACCGCACGACCTACATCGTCAGCAAGGGGCGTCCGGTCCCGCAGGTCCGCAGCTACTCGATGAACCTGTACCTCGGGCCGAACAGCGAGATGACCGACCGCCTCTCGTCGCGTTACCGGGCGTTCCGGAGGTCCTCGGACATCGCCTCGCCGACGGAGACCTTCCTCACCCAGGACCTCACGCCGCAGAGCCTGTGCACGCCGGCCTTCGTGGTCCTGATGCCGGGCAACGCGAGCGACCAGTTCTTCCATCTGCCGGCCACGCACCACAACCGCGGCGGCGTGGTCTCGTTCGCCGACGGCCACGCGGAGGCGCACCGCTGGTCCGATGCAAAGACCTTTCGCAACGCCACGCTGGGCCAGCGCATCGACCACAACCTGCCCGCGCCGAAGAGCCGCGACCTCAAGTGGATCCAGGAGCGGACGACGGTGCTGAGATAGTCGCGGGCCGACGGGGCCTCGGCCTCCACTAGAGCCCGAACGCTTCGTCGGCCAAAGGGTCGATATCACGCGAGTCGGCGGATACAGACACCCTGGCCAATTCGCGCTTCAGGTCCACCGGGATCGTCGACGCTGCGGGAAGACGGAGCTTCCGCAGGACCAAGGCTTGGTACCGGACGGCTCCACCGCGCATCTGGACCGAGAACGCGCGGATCTGGTCGAACACCGCGCGGCTCCGGAGCAGGGCCTGCAAGACTCTCAGGTCCCAGCCCTCCGAAGTGATCCAGTAGACGTTGTGGTGGGGATAGTATCGGCCGATGTCCAACCCGACCACCCCGCCGGCTTGGATGTCCGGGATGACCAGTTTCGCCTTCGGCGTGAGCGACAACGTCACCCGGTCGATGGTGCGGAACCATCCTTCGGTCCGCTTCTTGGCGATGTAGCGTTTCGTCAGGATCTCCTTATGGCGCTCAAAATACGCGGCCAGACCCGGGTAGGCCGCCAAGTCGCGCAGGCTCCCGTCGTCGGCTGTGTCGTAAGGATTGACCAAGTAATGACCGGACCAAGCCAATCCCGTCGGGTCGACGTCTGCTGCCATGAGCAACGGGAGTTGGCACTCAAGTTCTATGGAGTCGTCCAATCCATTCCGGACGTATATGTCGTCCGCTCCGGTCGCAACCCCGATCCCTACTTTCGTCGAAGACGCCGAAGCTTCGAGCAGAGGGTGGCGTTCTGCGAGAGCAGCCAACAGGTCGAACCG
The DNA here is from genome assembly GCA_031384285.1 of Verrucomicrobiota bacterium. Classification (GTDB taxonomy): domain Bacteria; phylum Verrucomicrobiota; class Verrucomicrobiia; order Limisphaerales; family UBA9464; genus CAIVQB01. The sequence goes on along the minus strand of JANNAJ010000318.1, from coordinate 1,552 downwards.
TGACCGTTCGGTCGTCACCCATGGCGCGCCGTCCGGGTACCACGACCCGAATACCGCTACCCGGGAACGCTCCTCGGTTGTGTCGCCGGCGCCGATGGCGGACAAGGTGGGCGCGTCCAATCGGGTCAACGTGGCCGCGCGCGTCGGCTTCTCGCGGTCTCGATCGATCACGGTGATGCAGGGATACGCCGACACATCCGTGGCGAAAGGCTGGGTGTGCTCCAAGTTGAGGTAGTACCGGACGTGGAACTGTTCCGCGATCAACCTCCTGAGGCCCCGGCCGTAGAGATTCTTGGCGAAGCGGTTGGCACATATGAATGCCAGGCAACCGCGCGGCGAAAGCAGCCGGAGCCCGTTCTCGATGAACGCCACATACAGGTCGGCGCGATCGGTGCAGGTAGGATAAAGCTCCCGATAGCGGCGGAGCACCTTGGGAGGCAGATCTTCGATGCGAACGTACGGCGGGTTCCCCACCACGAAATCGAAGGTGTCGGGCCAAGTGGTGAGGAGGAAATCGGTGTGGCGCACCCAGTGGTCGGCCAACCACAGCGCTCTCGCTGGCGGGCAGCCCTCGGTGATGAGGAGGCCCGAGGTCTGCTCGCGGGCGAGATTGACGAAGCCGCGGTTGAGGTCGCACGCGGTCACAGCGTCGACCAACCTCTCGTCGTCCCAGTCGACCGGTCCCCGTTGCGTCCGTTCCGAGCCGATCAATCGGCGGACGATCTCCGCGAGGAACGCCCCGTCTCCACAGCTCGGTTCCAGCAGACGTCGGTCCGCGAGCCGGCCGTTCCGCTCCGAATATCCTGCCAAATCGAGGATGAGCGCCGCCACCTCGGGCTTGGTGAAGACCGCTCCGACCGGTTGGTGAGGTTCCCGGCCTTCCCAGACGTCCAGCCACGTGGTCTCGAAGAGTTGCAGTTCCATCGCTAGATGTCCTCAGCGGCAACCGATGAGGTGTCCATGGAAGGATCTCAGGAAGCCGTAGAAGCCGAGATCGCGGTCCGCTCCGGGGTCGACAGGGCCGGCTCCGCGGGATGACATCACCAACGCGGTCCGGGTGTACTTTTGTTCCAGGACCAGGCGTTCGCAGAGGATGGCGTACCTTTGCGCGTAGGACGTGCCCTCGAAGACCGGGAACGGCGGGAACACGCTTTTCTTCAATGCCACCGGACGGGTGGACTTCTCAGTTTGCTCCAAAAAGAAGAAATATCCGAGCCACGGGGTAGCTTTTCCAAGTCGTCCTTCCCGGAACGCGACCCAGAAGTCGGTCGAATTGCCGATGGCCTCCTCGCTGCGGTTGTTGAAGTTGTTGCCGAAGCTTCCCACCTGTGACTTGAGTTCGATCGCCGCGCAAAGTCGTCCTTCTCGGAGCACCACCAGATCCCAGCGTTTCTGGGAACGGAAAAAGCCAGGGAGATCGATTCCGGCTCTTGTTCTGATCTCCTGCTCGGAGTATCCCGCCGCTTGTGCCACCTCGACGATGAGGGCCAAGACGCCGTCGAGGTGCTTGCCTCCCGTGACCTCGCCTCGCGTTCCCTTGTCGACGGACCTG
>JANNAJ010000306.1:0-1658 GCA_031384285.1 Verrucomicrobiota bacterium | reverse complement strand
CCGATGACGCCCGCCCCTTCGACCAGCTGGACCCGGCCATCGCCGTCGGTGATCCGCCAGTGGCGGGTCATCAATTGAAGGGTGCGGCCGGCACGGTTCTCGATCTCGACATGGTAGGCCCACAGGAAGCGGTCGTCGTCGGGCGAACTCTGCTCGTCGATGAAGACGGGGCGGACGCGGATACAGATCCCGTTGGTTTCGGCTTCGTAGGGATAGGCGGTGGTCACGTGCTCAAACGCCTCCCGGATCAGCGCGCTGGTAGCATAAACGACAAAAGGGGCGCGGACCTCAAGAGTCCACGCCCCTTTCATGTGCGGAACGAACTGGCCTTACGGGGCCGGGGTAGCGGCCGGGGCCACTTTCTGGATGAAATCGCCTTCGATCTCGATCTTCACGTCATCGCCGACAACGCCGGCGAGATAGGTCATGCCGAAGTCCGCGCGATTGAACGTGCCGGTAGCCGAGAAGCCGATAGCCGGAACCTTGGCGAAGTAGTGCGAGGCGGTCTCGCCCGAGAAGGTGACGTCGAGCGTGACCGGCTTGGTGACGCCTTTCAGGGTGAGGTCGCCGGTGACTTTCGCCGAACGCTCGCCCGAGGGCTCAACCGAGGTCGAGGTGAAGGTGATGGTCGGGAATTTGCCGCCATCGAGGAAGTTGGTCGAGTTGGAAAGGTCATCTTCCCACGTCTTGAACTTCGTGCCGGGGTGGTTCTTCACATAGTCCTGCGGGTAGCCGACGATGAGGTCGGACGGCTTCACGACCGCGGTGACTTTCGAGGCGCCGATGTTGGCCGGGTCGAAGGTGACGGTAGCGTCGAACGTCTTGAACTTCAGGCTGTAGTAGGAGAGCCCGAGGTGCTGGAGCTGGAAGTTGACGCTCGAATGGGTCGGGTCGGACACGTATTCGCCGGCGGGGGCGGCGATCGTGATCGGCGTCGGAGCGACGACTGCAGGAATGGCCGGAGCTTCAGCAGCGGGAGCGGCGGGCGAGCAGGCGGCGAGGGCGAGGAGCGCGAGGCTCGCGCCGGCGAAAAGCATTTTCATGAGTATCAGTCCCTTTTGGTAGTCCCCCACCGCGCGGGAGGTCACGCGGCGTGTGCGATGAGGGAGATATGGCCCGAAACGTTGCCAGCGCAACAAATTTGTTGCAATGGCAACTAAATCGACCGATGAGGAAGGCTCAGCCTCCGCAGCGTTCCGGCGCAGCACGCCTGTTCCTAGAGCGCCTGTTCCAGGTCCTCGGCGATGTCCTGCGGATCTTCGAGACCGACCGAGAGACGGACCCACGAGTCATCCAGCCCGATATCGGCGCGTTCCTGGTCGGTCAGCGTCCGGTGGGTCGTGGTCGATGGGTGGGTGATGAGGGATTTGGAATCGCCGAGGTTGTTCGAGATATCGACGAGGCCGAGCTTGTTGAGCATGGCGTAGGCCGCGCTCTTGCCGCCCTTGATCGAGAACGCCACCAGCGAGCCGCCGCCATCCGGCATCTGCGCGGCATGGACGTTGTGGTGCGGGTGGTCGGACCGGCCCGGATAGCGGACGGCCGTGATCTTCGGATTGCCGGCGAGGCGATCCGCGATGGTGCGGGCGTTGGCGCTCATGGCGCGGACGCGGAGGTCGAGGGTTTCGAGACCCTTGAGCACGATCCACGCATTGAAC
>JANNAJ010000282.1:0-3283 GCA_031384285.1 Verrucomicrobiota bacterium | reverse complement strand
GTCCATGAATGCGAAACCCGGCGCCGTGATCGGCTCGGCGTAGCGATAGACGGCGCTCAGCGGCGCCTGTCCACCCTTGGCGAGCGCGCCGAGGCTCTTCTCGTAGATCTTGGTCAGGCCGCCTTCCTTGTTCCCGGGGCTCGGGTTGTTGTCGATCGAGGCGCCGGATAGCTTCACGTACTGCTCCCACCACCTGATATGCGCGACCAGCTTCTCGCCGATCTCGCGGGTGATGGCGCGCCGCGTGAGCAGATGTTCCGCGCCGTAGATCTCCGGCGTCTCCGCCAGCACGCTCGTGCCGCCGTGTCGCACCAGCTCGTCGCTGGCGATTCCGAGCGCGGGGTTCGCGGTGATGCCGCTCGCGCCGTCGGACCCTCCGCAGTTCAGCGCCAGCACGAGCTTGGACAGCGGTTGCGGCACGCGGCGCGCCTGGTCGGCGACCGGCAACAGTCTCGCGACCGCGGCGGCCGCGGCGTCGATGGTCTTCGCCACGCCGCCCTGCTGCTGGATGTTCAGGAAGGTCGGCGCCGCTTCGCCCGGCCTCAGCTGGTCGAGCTTGCCGTCCGCGCGGATGCCGCTGACCTGATGTCCCTCGCAGCCGAGGCCGATCATCACGTAGCCGGCGATGTTCGGATGCCGCGCGATGCCGGCGAGCACGCGCTGGAGCATCGCGTGCGGTTCGCCGGGCTGGACGCAGCAGCCGCTCTTGTGGGTGAAGGCCAGCACGCCGTCCACGCCGGGGAAATCGCGGCGGAGCTGCTCCGGCGCGAACCGCGCCTTCACCTGCTGCGACGTGCTGGCCGAGCAGTTCACGCTGGAGATGACGGCGATGTAGTTGCGCGTCCCGACGCGTCCGCCGGGCCGGGAGTAGCCGAGGAACCCGCGCTCCTCGCCGGCCGGCACCGGCGGCAGCGGTCGCACATTGGTGCCGAACTCGTGCTCCCTCGTGAAATCGCGGACCACGAGGTTGTGGGTGTGGACGTGGTCGCCGGGAGCGATGTCGCCGCGGGCGAAGCCGATCACCTGTCCGTATCGGCGCAGCGGCTCGCCGTCGCGGACCTCGCGCGTCGCCAACTTGTGGCCGCGGAGCAGGTCGGTCCTCAGCGTCACCGTGCGGCCGTCGGTGTCGGCGAAGGCGAGGCCGGCCTTCACCGGACGCTTGAGCACGACCACGTCGTCGTCGCGGTGCAGCCGGATGGAGATATCGGAGAGCGGAGTCACGACCCGATGCTACCGGACCTCCCGGCCGGACGGCGAACCGGGAATGACACGAGGCGCCGGTGATCTATGGGACGGCCTGGTCCCTGATAGTCCGGCTGAAACGCTGCCGGGTGACCGAGGGGATCCTCATGTTTGGCGGGCTCACGTCGCCAGATAGGGCGGAGGCCGGCCGCGCGCGCTCCACGCCGCTCCGTGACTTCCCGTCCAGCTTTCCGGTCAAATCCGTTGACCGGCCCGGCCATCGGCGTATGCGTGGAGCGTCCCAAAAGAAAAGTTCGATACGCACCACCTATGAACACACCACTGAGCCGTCGGGGATTCTTGGCCGATGTCGGCCGAGGCATGTTGGTCACCACGGTCGGCATCGAGGTCGCCACAGGGCTCGGACTCTCGACGGCCTTCGCGGACGAGGCGGCGGGCACGCTGTCGTTCGGCCCGCTGGAGGCGCTCGTGCGGATGATGCAGGAGACGCCCGCCGGCCGGCTCATGCCGGTGCTCGCGGAGCAACTGCGTGCCGGCACCGACCTGCGAAAGCTGGTGGCCGCGGCGGCGCTCGCCAACGCGCGCACGTTCGGTGGCGAGGACTACGTGGGCTTCCACACCGTGATGGCGCTCGCACCGGCGTTCCACATGTCGCAGGAGCTGCCGGCGGAGCAACAGCCGTTGCCGGTCTTCAATGTGCTTTATCGGAACACGAACCGGATCCAGGAGCACGGCGGCCGCTCCGGCGAGGTCCTCCACGCGGTCGCGCCGGGTCCTCTCGCCACGGGACGTCCGGGTGGCGAGCAGTTGCGCGAGGCGGTCCGGCGCAAGGACGTGGACGCCGCGGAGAAGACCTTCGCGGCGCTCGCGGGCGGCTCGGCGGAGAACGCCTTCAACGACCTGCTCTACGCCGTGCAGGACAACACCGAGGTGCATCGCGTCGTGATGCCGTATCGCGCGTGGGACCTGCTCGGCATCATCGGCAAGGAACAGGCCCACACGCTGCTCCGCCAATCGGTGCGCTACTGCGTGAAGGCCGAGTCGTGGCCCGCCTCGGTGAAATTGGACGAACCCCGCGTGCTGCTGCCGAAGTTGCTCGAGGAGCACAAGCTGCTCGGGCGCTCTCTCGGCGGTCGGACACCGGAGGACGGCTGGGTGGACCAGCTCAGCCAGGCGATCTTCAAATCCACACCCGCGCAAGCGGCCGGTGCGGTCGCAGCGGCCTTGGCGGAAGGCATGGCGCCGGCGGCCATCGGCGAGGCGGTCACGCTGGCGGCGAACCAGCTCATCCTCCGCGACATGGGCCGGATGCCGCGCGACGAGGTGCCGGGGAAACCGCTCGGGAGCGTCCACGGCGATTCCATCGGGGTCCATGCCTGCGATTCCGCGAACGCGTGGCGCAACATGGCTCGGGCCGGCAACGACCGGAACTGCTGCGCGAGCTTGATCCTCGGCGCCTATCAGGTGGCGCTCGACCGCGCCGCGCGGGGCGGCGATTTCCTCAACTGGCAACCGCTGCCCTACGGTTGGCAGTCCGATCAGGTCGAGAAACTCGCCGGCGACGCCGACACCCTCCTGCGCGAGGCCGACGAGGCCATCCGCGGCAATCTCCAGGTCCGCGCCAGCGCGATCGTCCACCGCTACGGCGCGCTCGGGCACGCACCGCGGCCGATGTGCGACTTGATGCTGCGGTACGCCATCAGCGAGGACGGTTCGCTACATGCGGAGAAGTTCTACCGCACGGCGACGGAGGAGTTCGCGGCGACGCGCCCGATGTTCCGCTGGCGGCATCTCGTGGCCTTGGCGCGCGTGACGGCGAGCGAGTTCGGGCGCCCGGCACCCGGCATCGCCGAAGCCCGGGCGGTCCTGAAGCTGGCCTGAGCCGGAACGATGTCGCCGCGGTCTCTCTCGTCCGCTCCGACACCCCGCGGCGCCAGGACGGTCAGGCGCACGATGAACATCGCCGACGTCGCGATGTCCTTCCGCGTCCATGTGTGGTTGTCTCGTCGCACCATGAAGTCCGCCTACGAACTCGCGATGGAGCGGTTGAGCAAGAGCGCTCCCGCCAAGAAGCTTTCCG
>JANNAJ010000171.1:0-1937 GCA_031384285.1 Verrucomicrobiota bacterium | reverse complement strand
GATGCCGGATTTCGACAAGCTCAGCGGAGAAGAGTTGGTGAAGCAGTTGGAGTCGCCGAGCCATGTGCGACGGCTGGCGGCGCAGCGGGCGCTGATCCGGCATCCCGTCGCTGATCACAGCAAATCCTTCGACGCGACGATGCCCCTCATCAAGCTCATGACAGGGGCGGAGAAGCCCTTGGCCAGTCGGGTCGCGGCGCTCTACGCGATCGAGCAACTCTATTCCAAAGACAGGCCTGAGTACCTTGCCACGCGGCCCGGGATCGAGTCGTGGGTCATCCGTGCCCGGGGAGACGCGGGAGCAAAAGGGGCGAGGATGCCTGGCGAGATCTTCGGATATGACGCCGGTTCGAGTGACCCGCGGGTCCGAAAAGAGGCTGCGTTCGCTTGGGGGCGTTCGGGCACCGCCAAGGGAGCCGAGAAGTTCGTCCCCTTGCTCGCCGATCCCGACCCCATCGTCGCCCACACCGTGGTCCAGTCGTTCATCCGGCTGAAGGCCAGCGAGGCCTGCCTCGCCGTGGTGGACAACGGCGAGGCCTCCCAAACGCTCCGCGCCGGCGCGCTGCGCGTGCTCCAAGCGTTGCACGAACCCGGAGTCGTGGACGGCCTGCTCGCGCGCCTCGACCGCGAGACCGACGCCGAGCGCCGCGCCGGCCTGCTCACCACGCTCTGCCGGCTGCACTCCGTCGACGGTCCGTGGAAGGGCGATTCGTGGGGCACGCGCCCCGACACGCGCGGGCCGTACTACCAGCCCGAGGCCTGGAGCGGGACGCCCAAGATCGCCGCCGCGCTCAAGACCGCGCTCGACAAGGCCGATGCCAAGGAAGCCGCGCACATCGGTCGGGAGCTCGCCCGCCACCGGATCCCGGCCGGCGACGCCATGGACAAGATGATCACCCGCGCCGCCACCGAGCCGAGCCTGTTGCCGGCCATCGCCGCCCAGCTCGCGAACGCCGAATCCGTCCCGGTCAACGCCATCCCGTTGCTCGTCCGCACCGCCACCGCCGACGCCACGTCGGACGCCATCCGTGCCCAAGCGGTCATCGCCCTGGCGAAGACCGACAGCGCCGACGCGTGGCGCGCCGTGCTCACCGCGTTGCCCCGCGTGCGCAAGACGACCTCCGAGAACAACCTCTCCGAGAAGGCCCACAGCGCCGTGAACAACGCGCCGAGACTCGACCAGGTCCACGCGGTGTTCGAGGAGGTCGCGCCGAAGCTCGACGGTGAAGCGTCCCTGATCGCCGAGGGCATGCTGCTCAAGCTCGCCTCCCGGAAGGTCGGTTCGCCCGAGGCCCGCGAGGCCGCATCCAGGTCGCTCGACACCGGCTGGACCGATACCCGGCGCCGCGCCCAGATCCTCCGCGCCGCCGCGCAGGTCGGCGACGCCAGCCGGGCCGCGCAGTTCGTCGCGGCGCTCGACGATGCCGACGCCGACGTGGCCAAGGCCGCCAAGGAGACCGTGCGCCGGCTCAAGATCGACCCGGAGAAACTCCGTGCCGAAGCCAAGGCTCCGCACATCGGAGACCTCGGGATCCCCGCGGTGCTCGATGCCATCGCGCAGATCCGCGGCGACGCCGGCCGCGGCGCGCAGCTCTTCACGCAGGTCGGCTGCAACGGCTGCCACACCGTGAAAGCCGACGAGCCGCTCAAGGGCCCGTTCCTCGGCACCATCGCCACCGTGTACAAGCGCCGGGAGCTGGCCGAGGCCATCCTCGTCCCGAGCAAGACCATCGCCCAGGGCTTCGTCGCGAACCACTTCGAGCTCAAGGACGGCACCGAGGTCGACGGCTTCGTGGTCCGCGAGGCGGCCGACGCGGTGACGATCCGCACCATCACCGCGGTGGAGCAGACCATCCCGGTCGCGCAGATCACCAAGCGCGAGAAACAGGAGCGCTCGCTGATGCCCGAAGGCTTGGCCGCCGGACTCTCGATGAAAG
>JANNAJ010000168.1:0-2086 GCA_031384285.1 Verrucomicrobiota bacterium | reverse complement strand
GGCAGATTTCCCCGTTAGTCGTCGCTTGTCCTCGGCGCATGCACCGAGTTGATGTCTTTCGCCCTTCGATCGCGTCGGCAGGTGGGCTGGGGAAGGTTCTCAAGGCGCCATCAGCCGGCATCTCAGGCGCCTCCGGATCTGCATCAGACTCGCGACGGACGATCCCTGCATCCGGGACGTGGAGATCCCGACAAAGGGTCCGCAACCGCCCAGGCCCGGAGTCTTGCCGGGCGAGATCATCCAAGGCGCCGGGTGGCTCGTTGGGCGAAGGAAGGAGCCGACCCGCTCCCTCGACAGCATTGTATCGGCGGTCGACTGGACGGTTGGTGGAACGGCTTTTCAGTTGCTGAGAAAATTCCTGCTCGCCCGTGTATCGGATACCGCGCTTCCATCGCAGGAAGTGTTCTGGACCGGAGGCGGCGGCTTGCGTGGCAAGACGCTGCGCTTGCGACGGAGGCGGTCCCGCGCCTGGGGTCCAGTATCTGGCTCGGGGGCTTCGAGGCCGCAGCGTTGGTCGGTGTCGGCTCGGACCCTCTTTCATCATGACTCGTCGATTGCTCATCACCGGTAGTTCCGGGCTCATCGGCTCCGAGGTCGTCGCGTATTTCGCGTCCGAGGGCTGGGAAGTCCATGGCGTGGACAACAACCTGCGCGCCGATTTCTTCGGCCCGCAGGGCGACACGCGATGGAACCTCGGGCGGCTCCAGGAGACCTGGCCGGGTTTCCGCCACCATGAGGTGGACATCCGCGACCGGGCCGCGGTCCTCGCGCTGCTCCGCGAGGTGCGACCGACGGCGACCGTCCACGCCGCGGCGCAGCCGAGCCACGACCTCGCCGCCAGCCGTCCGTTCGACGACTTCGACGTCAATGCCGTCGGCACGTTGAACATGCTGGAAGCCGCGCGGCTCGCCTGCCCGGAATCGCCGTTCGTCCACATGAGCACGAACAAGGTCTACGGCGACGCGCCGAACGAGATCGCGCTCGCGGAGCTGCCGACCCGCTGGGATTATGCCGACCCGGCCTACGCCGACGGGATCAAGGAGACCTTCCGCATCGACCAGTCGAAGCACTCGCTGTTCGGCGCCTCGAAGGTCGCGGCGGACGTGATGGCGCAGGAATACGGGCGCTACTTCGGGATGCCCACGTGCTGTCTGCGAGGTGGCTGTCTCACGGGCCCGAACCACAGCGGCGTCGAGTTGCACGGTTTCTTGAGCTATCTGATCAAGTGCAACCTGGAAGGGCGCACCTATCGGGTGTTCGGATACAAAGGCAAGCAGGTCCGGGACAACATCCACAGCTATGACGTCGTCCAGTTCATGCGCCGGTTCATCGAGGCGCCCCGCAAGGGCGAGGTCTACAACCTCGGCGGCGGTCGGGCCAACTCGGTCTCGATCCTCGAGGCCTTCGGTCTGATCTCCGAGATCTCCGGCAAACCGATGCGCCACGAGTACGTCGACCAGAACCGCCAAGGCGACCACATCTGCTACATCTCGGACCTCTCCAAGCTGAAGGCCCATTACCCCGGTTGGGGGATCACCAAAGACCTGCGGACGACCTTCGAGGAGATCCACCGGTCGTGGCTCGGGCGCACCGCGGCCTGAGCGGGCCCCGCGCCACCGACCGACCCCATCGATCCGCCGAACGCCATGGCCGAGGACGCCCGATATCTCCAGAAGATCTACGACCGCCGGTTCGGCAAGACCGCCGCGTACCGGAACCGCGTGTGGCAGGTGCTCACGCGGTCGTTCTTCCCGCGATGGATCGCGCCCGACGCCGTCGTGCTCGACCTCGGGTGCGGCTATGGCGAGTTCATCAACAACATCGCCGCGCGCGAGAAGCTCGCGATGGACCTGAATCCCGATGCGCCGCGACATCTCGCGCCGGGCGTCCGTTTCCTAGAGCAGGATTGCTCGGCGCGGTGGCCGATCGCCGACGGTTCGCTCGACGTGGTCTTCACCAGCAACTTCTTCGAGCACCTGCCCGACAAGGGATGCCTGACGCGGACCTTGGCGCAGGCGTTCCGTTGCCTGAAGCCCGGCGGCCGGTTGGTCGCCATCGGGCCGAACATCAAGTATCTGCCGGGGCT
>JANNAJ010000066.1:0-3597 GCA_031384285.1 Verrucomicrobiota bacterium | reverse complement strand
CTGGAATCAGCGAGGAACCATAAAGTGCCGTTAGTGCTGCGTCCGCTTCTTCCTCACGCCGATGGCGATTATTTGCAAAGAAAGTCAGCAGGACCTTCAATCCTGGAATCAGCGCGAGGAGGGGTGGCATGGCAGGCTCGGTCGAGGTTGCATTTTCCGCACCTTGAGGCATGTCTTAGGAACTACCACGACCGAAGCCAAGGTCGCCACAGAAAAACCGCACTCGCTTCGCCCCACAACCTTCGTTTCCCGTTCGCGGGGACCCAGTAGGGACGGTTCATAGTGAGAGGGTCGAAAGAAGTTCGGCCCGGATTCCTTCCCACAATTTCCCACACCCAAGACCGTATCGGGTTTCATCGGTCTTCACCTCGATTTGAGGAAACCCCAAGAAACACCGACTTTCCTCGGGTTTCGATACACCCCGGACGGGTTCAAGTCCTCTCGCGTGCACCAACGTCCGGGCCTCCGAGGCCCGGGCCGTCCGTAACCGCTCCGTCCCCTCAGGTCCTCAGACCGAACGTCGTCCCCTTCCACCCGCTGGGTCCGCGCGTCGGCGGCCGGGCGTCCTTCGCCGTGATTTCGGGATTCCCCACGGGCCGCCGCTCGGCAAACCTCCACGCCGTGAAGCCTTCCCGTGTCTATCTCGCGGCCATCTCGTTGGTCGCGTCGTTCGCCGTCCGCGCCGCCGAGACGAGCGTGCCCACCACGATGCTCTCGACCAGCGATCCCGCGCTCGAGGTCACCGTCTGGGCCTCGTCGCCGATGCTCAAGAACCCGACCAACATGGACGTCGACAAGGATGGCCGGATCTGGGTCGCGGAAGGGGTCGATTACCGCGGCCACTACGACCGCCAGCCCGCGGGCGACCGCATCGTCATCCTCGAGGACACCGACGGCGACGGGAAGGCCGACAAGCAGCGCGTGTTCGTCCAGGACCCGGGCCTGCGCGCGCCGATGGGCATCGCCGTGATCGACAACAAGATCGTCGTCTCGATGGCGCCCGACCTCATCGTCTACACCGACGTGGACCGCGACGGGAAGTTCGATCCGGCCGTCGACAAGCGCGAGGTGCTGCTCACCGGCTTCAACGGCCGCAAGCACGACCACACCATCCACAGCGTCACCGTCGGTCCGGACGGCCAGTGGTATTGGAACTCGGGCAACACCGGCGCGATGTTCACCGACAAGTCGGGCAAGACCTTCCGCATCGGCAGCGCCTACGAACCGACCTACGGCGGCGGCAAGGCCGACCTCGGCTGGGAACCCACCAAGATCGCCGGCCAGCGATCGGACGACGGACACGTGTGGGTCGGCGGCTTCACCGCGCGGATGAACCCTGACGGCTCGGGCGTGAACATCATCGGCCACAACTACCGTAACAGCTACGAGCAGACGCTCTCGGCCTTCGGCGATGTCTTCCAGAACGACAACGACGATCCTCCCGCGTGCCGCACCACGTTCCTGCTCGAGTACGGCAACGCCGGCTTCTGCTCCTTCGACGGACAGCGCTCGTGGGGCGCCGACCGGCGTCCGGGCCAGAGCGTGCCGACCGCGGAATGGCGCCAAGAGGATCCCGGCACCATGCCCTCGGGCGACGTGTACGGCGGCGGATCGCCGACCGGCATCGCGTACTACGAGGACGGCGCGCTCGGATCGAAGTACCGCGGTCTGCTGCTTAGCTGCGAACCGGGCCGCAACGTCGTGTTCGGCTACCATCCCCGACCGGACGGCGCGGGCTTCAAGCTCGAGCGCTTCGATTTCCTGACCAGCAACCGCGAGGGCGAGTTCGCCGGCACCGATTTCAAGGGCGGCCGCAACGAGACGCGCGACCTCAAGACGATGTTCCGGCCCAGCGACGTCACGGTCGGCGCGGACGGCGCCATCTACGTCACCGATTGGTTCGACGCGCGCGTCGGCGGCCACGCGGACTGGGACGAGACGACCTCCGGCACCATCTATCGCGTCGCGCCGAAAGGGTTCCGTCCGAAGGTGCCGAAGGTGGACTACACCACGCTCGCCGGCGCGCTGGCCGGATTGAAGAGCCCGGCCGTCAACGTGCGCGGTGCCGCCCATCAGGCCCTCGCCTCCATGGGACCGAAGGCGCTCAAACCCGTCGCCAAACTGCTGAAGGACGAGAACCCCGCCGTGCGCGCCCGCGCCGTGTGGCTCCTTTCACGGCTCGGGCCGGACGGCTTGAAACAGGTCGAGCAGCTGCTGTCGCGCGAATCCCGGAAGGTCGGGAGCCTCGGCCCGAAGCCCGCCGCCGCCGCGAGCGGCATGTCGCCCATCGTCAGCCCGGTCTCCGACAAACCCTCGGCCGGCGCGATGGCCGCCGCGCCGTTGTCCGGGGAGGCCCTCGACGCGCAGACCCGGGTCGTCGCGTTCCGCGCGTTGCGCCGCCAAGGCCATGATCTGCTCGGCAACGCCAAGCGGCTGGCCGACGATCCGTCGCCCGCGGTCCGCCGCGAGGACGCGCTCGCGATGCGCGACATCCCGGCCGAGCAGTCCAAGGACATCTTGGTCACGCTCGCCAAGCATTTCGATGGTGCGGACCGCACCTATCTCGAGGCTTGGGGAACCGGTGCCAGCGGCAAGGAATCGATCATCTACGACGCGGTGAAATCCTCGCTGGTCCGCCTTGGGACCGGGCCGCTGGAGTGGTCGTCGCAGTTCGCCTGGCTCGCCTGGCGGCTGCATCCGGCGCAGAGCGTCGCGGACTTCCGGGCCCGTGGGTTGTCGTCCGCTTTGCCTGATGCGGAGCGCAAGCGGGCGTTGACCGCGATCGGCTACAACACCGGCCAAGCGGCTGCCGACGCGATGCTCGATTTCGCGGCGAAGACCGACAAGAGCATCAAGGCCGAGGCCCTCTGGTGGCTGCTGAACCGGAAGGATTCGTCCTGGAAGGAGTCCGGGGTGAACGCGGCGCTCAAGGCCCGGGGCATCTACGATCCCGACAACGTCGAGTTGACCGAAGCCGTCATCCCGGCGGCCGAGGCACCGAAGTTCACCGTGGCCGACGTGCTGAAGCTCAACGGCGACGCGAAGCGCGGCGGCGAGAAGTTCAACGCCATCTGCACCAGCTGCCACCGCGTCGGCGACATCGGCACCGAGTTCGCGCCGAACCTGACCGGCTGGGCCAAGCGCCAGACCACCGAGGTGCTGCTCAACTCGGTCATCAACCCCAGCGCCGACATCGCCAGCGGGTTCAACGGCACCGAGATCAAGACCAAGGACGGCATCACGCTCCACGGCATCGTGCAGTCGGAAGGCGACCCGTTGATCGTCCAATCGGCCGCGGGCCTCACCCAGACCGTGCCGAAGAACCGCGTCGCGTCCCGCAAGGGCCTCGGTCGTTCGCTGATGATGAGCGCCGACCAGCTCGGTCTCTCGCCGCAGGACCTCGCCGACGTCGCGGCCTGGCTGAGGACCAAGTGATCCACGACGGCGGGCGGACTTTCTCCGCCCGCCGCCGCCTTTCTCAGCGCCATGTCCGCGCCGCCTCCCGTGCTCGTGGCCCGCAACGCCATGGCGACGCGCTTCGAGTTCGCGCTGCACGGCGATGATCCGGTCCGCCTCCGAGCCGCCGCCGAGGAAGCG
>JANNAJ010000063.1:0-1729 GCA_031384285.1 Verrucomicrobiota bacterium | reverse complement strand
GCGGAGGCGTCCAGGACGTTCGGTATCAAAAACCGCTTCCAATCCCACGGATCCAGTGGACGGCAGAAGGCGGAAAATCCTCCGATTTCCGAGGGAAACCGCGCCGACGTGAAGTGACGAGTAGAAGTTCCTTCTACGGGTATGCAAACGCTCGACGAGATCCTCGCGGGGACCGGTGACACCAAAGCCCTCGGCGAAAAAGTAGCGAACCTGGGTGCGCAGCTTGAGGCGACCAACCGGGAGTTGGCCGAACTCAAGGCGAAGGCGCCCGGCGCCGCTGGTGAGAAAGCCGCGAGCGAGGCCAAGGAAGAGATGAAGCTCACCGCGACCGAGCTGTGCCTCAAGGCGCGCGCCGAAGCGCCTCCTGTCGTCCAGCCGCTGTCTCTGACGCTGACGACCGAACAGCTCAACCAGTTCACCGGGGAGACCCTGCAAATCCTTCAAGCCCGAGCGGCTGCAACCAAAAACTGACCCAACGACCCATGGCCAAGAAATCTCAGACCACTCCCGCCGTCGACGACTTCGACGTCCAATCCGGTGCCGCCGCCGACGCGATTGTCGATGGCGCTCCCGAATCCACACCGGCGCCAGCCGCATCGCCTACGGCCGTGCGAGAAGTCGTCTCTGATGGCGGCGCCGAGGTCCGGCAGTTCGCGGACGACAAGAAGACGATCGCCGCCCTCAAGATGCCGCCCAAGTCGTGGCGTCGGCATCTGTTCGCGAAGGTCACACCGCAGGCGCTGGCGGTCCTGAAAGCTCGATGGGCATTTTTGGAGCTGATGGCCGAGGTGGACACGATGTTCCCGTCGGGCGCGGAGCGGCGTCGGGCGGTGCTGCTGAGCGAGTTCTCCAGGGCTCCGGCGGACAAGATCGCGGGCATCCGCTCCGAAATCGACCGCATGACCGCGACGATCGAAGCCCTCGACGGCGGAAAGCTGGCCCGGGCGGCTGCGCAGAGGCTCTGCGTTTCGTTCTCCGACACCATGGTTGCGCCGCTCAAGGACCTGAGCGAGGCCTTGAAGGAGCAAGCCAAGGAGCTCGCCGATTCGATGGAGGTAGCCGAACGGGCTGCGCTCCGCCTGATTGGCTCGACGTGGCAGGGCGGGTTCGGCAGCGCGGAGATCCGCCGCATCGGAGCCGAGACGAGTGGCTTGGTGATCCAGGATCTGGCCGACTTCGACCGGCTTCCCGCGTTCTCGGCGAAGACGACGCTTGGGTGCGCAGATCTTTGCGCGGAAATCGCCGGCCGTGTCCGCGAGGTCGAGATCCAGCCAGGCGAGGCGCCGGTCCAAATCTTGGAGAGCAAGCTCCGCGAATGGTTCACGGTCGAGGTGGCTGCCGACGGTTCGCCGCTGTTCATCGGCCTTTCGGAGCGCAGCGTGCTCGTCGCTGCCGGCCTGTCGGCGAAAGTCCGGATGGCCAATGCTCGCGTCGGCTTGCCCGCTGGCGGGCCGGATTCGAGCTTGGAGCCGAGGACGGGCGGCGGCGTGTTTGCGCTGCCGGGCTCGGTCCTGGAGTCCGGGGAGCTGCTCCATGCCGAGCTGTCCTTGGACGACAAGCAGCTCGCCCAGACCATCCCGGAGCGCGTCGCCGATCGTCTGGAGGCGCTGCGTCAGGCCCCCATCTGGGCGCTCAACACCGGCGACAAGCCCGTGCGCGTGCTAATCTACGAGCCGGCGAACTGATTTTTCCGCCCGTCTCGCCATGTCAGCCGGGGGTGTCTTCATTC
>JANNAJ010000038.1:0-13566 GCA_031384285.1 Verrucomicrobiota bacterium | reverse complement strand
GCCGCGCGGCAGATTCACCTTGCGTGGCCGGGAAAAGGTTGTTTCATTATGACCGCTCCGTGCGCACGTGGCGAAATTGGCAGACGCGCTACTTTGAGGTGGTAGTGCCGTAAGGCGTGCAGGTTCAAGTCCTGCCGTGCGCACCAACAAGACAGAGGCCCGCGAGCGATCGCGGGCCTTCGTCGTTCCCGACCTCGACGGCCGCGCGCTCAGCGCGCCCCGGGGATCGGCGGCGGCGGGAGCCTTCCGCTGTTGGCGCTGGGATTCGCCACCGGTCCGGGAGCTGCCGGGACGGTGATGGCCGACGGCGGGACGATGTGGCCGACCGGCTGCTCCTGCGGGACCCCGCCGTTCTGGCCGGCGACGTAGACTCCACGACGGGTAGGCACCTGGCGGACCGGCGCGGCCTCGGCACCGCCGTATGCCGTCGCGGCCGGGGCCGTGTTATCCGCGACCACTCCACCACGGCCGATGATGGTCGCTCCGCCCGTGAGCGGTGCCGCGGTATAGGCCGCTGCCGGCGGTGCCGGAAGCCCCGGGGCCGGCATGCCTCCCTGCGCAGGTTTCTGGCCCGGACCGGGAGGAGGCGCCGGCGCGCCCTTCATCCCGTGGTCCTTGAAGTTCAGGGTCAGCTCCGTGCCGGAGTTCATCACCCGCACGGTCTGCTTCTTGTGGTCGATGCCCAAGACCTTCAGCCCGTCGACGTCGTAGCCCTCGTCCACCGATAGATAGTCGGGCGTCTTGCCGTTCGGCCGGTTGACCACGAGGTAAGCGCGCTTCAGCCCATGCAGGTGGCTGATGCCCGTGAGGAAAAGATTGGGGGGCGCCACCACGGGCGCGACCGGCACCGGCTCGGGCGGGGGCGCCGGCGGCTTGATGCCGAACGCGTTCCGGTTGGTGATGACGATGTAGGGGTTCGCCGGGGCTTCGGCGACGACCGGCACCACGGGGACCGCCGCCGCCTCGTCCGAGGGGACGACCGCCCGCACGGCAAGCCCGCTGAGGCCGCATCCCAAGGCCGCGACCAAGGTCCATCTGCGCATGTCGGCAAGATATGACATGGTGGCTGCAACACCACGCCGAAAGTTTGGTTGCGACGGACCCTCGGACGCCCGTCGCAGCTCCATCCCCGGCCGCGGCCGCTTCAGCCGACCCGCCGGTCGGTCCGGTTCTCCGACATGAGCGTGCCGCCGTGCGATTCCGCGATCTGCCGGCAGGGCGTGAGGCCGATACCGCTCCGTCGGGTTTCGAGGTGAACAACAGGACGAAGAGGTTCCCCGGGTTCGCCAAGCCCGGGCCTTCGTCGCGTATGGAGATCGAACGGGAGCGGAGGCCACGCCGCGGAGTTGGCGAGATCGGCCCCGTTGCCGCGAGCCGCCGCAAAGCCGCCGGCGGGCATCCGCTCCACGGTCAACAAGCCTCGCCACCCGCCAGGCCAATGCCCGACCGCTTGGTCCAAGCTCATGTCGGACCACTGGACACATCGGCATAAGATTCCTTCCGACTCGGCATTGAAAACGGCCAGTCCCCGACGCACCTTCCGCCCGGAATGAAATTCATCCTCACGACGCACAACGTCACCTTGACCGACGCCATCGAGCAGCACGTGCTCGCCAAGCTCGACAAGCTCGAGCACATCGACCGCTGGCTGCTCGATGCCCGGGTCTGCCTCGAGAAGGACCACACGCCCCGTTCGCCGGACAAGACCTTCAAGTGCTCGATCCGGCTCGCCGTCCGGGGCAACGACCTCTACGCCGAGGACAAGGAGGCCGACCTCTACGCCGCCATCGACCTCGTGACCAAGAAGGTCGAGCAGCAGCTCCGGCAGAAACACAGCAAGGCAAAAGCGAAGACCCACAAGGTCGCCGCCCGTCTCAAGGAGAAGCGCCGCACCGCCGCCTCGTCCGACGAAGCGTGATCCTCCGGGCCCGGATCGTCCTCCCCATCACCGCGCCGCCCGTCGAGGACGGCGCGGTCCTCGTGTCCGGGGACCGGGTCCTCGCGGTCGGCGCGTGGACCGATCTCCGCGCGGACCACACCGGACCCGTGCACGACCTCGGCGAAGTCGTCCTGCTGCCCGGCCTGGTAAATTCCCACTGCCACCTCGACTACACCCACCTCGCCGGCCAACTCGCGCCTCCGCGCAGTTTCCCGGATTGGATCAAGGCCATCCTCGCGGCGAAGAACGGCTGGGGTTTCAGCGAGTTCGCCGCGTCCTGGCTCGATGGCGCACGCCAGCTCCTGAGGTCCGGCACCACGACCGTCGCCGACATCGCGAGCGTCCCCGAGCTGCTCGACGTCTGCCGGGGCGCCGTTCCGCTGCGGGTCTGGTCGTTCATCGAGATGACCGGTGTGCGCAGCCAGCGCACGCCCGCCGAGATCCTCGCCGCCGCGGAGGAGCTCATCCGCGAGCTCCCGACCGGACGCGGCGGCTTCGGGCTCTCGCCCCACGCGCCGTATTCCACCACACTTGGACTGCTCCGCCTTTGCGGCGAAGCGATGCGCCGGGACGGACGCCTGGTCTCTTCCCACGTCGCGGAATCGCAGGCCGAGTTCGAGATGTTCATGTTCCGCCGCGGACCGATGTTCGAATGGCTCGAACATCAGCGCCCGATGGACGATTGCGGGCACGGTTCGCCGGTCCGGCATCTCGACCGGTGCGGCCTGCTCGGCGCCCGGCATCTGCTGGCACATGTGAACTATCTCTGGGACGGCGACGCCCGGTTGCTCGCCGAGCGCGGTGCCAGCGTCGTCCATTGCCCGCAGAGCCACGCGTACTTCCGGCATCATCGTTTCCCGCGCACCGACCTCGCCGAGGCCGGCGTCAACCTCTGCCTCGGGACCGACAGCCTGGCCTCGACCCGGTTCGCCAAAGGCCGTCCGCAGGAGCTGTCGCTCTTCGACGAGATGCGCGTCCTCGCGGCGACGGATTCCCAGGTGTCGCCCGACGAGATCCTCGCCATGGCGACGGTGAACGGTGCCCGCGCGCTCGGCCTGCTCGGCGAGATCGGCGCGATCGCCCCGGGCCACAAGGCCGACCTCGTCGCGGTCCCGTTCAGCGGCGAGCTGTCCCGTGCGACCGATGCGGTCGTCCACCACGACGGCGATGTCGCGGCGGCGTGGATCGACGGCATCCGCGAATGGTGCGGTGACCGATCGGGTCCGGCCATCCCCTGCCCCGCCGCGTGATGGGCCCTTCCGTCCCATCGCGGGTCGTCCTGGTCACCGGTGCCGCCGGCGGATTGGGCCAGGCCTTGGTCTCGGGCTTCGCCGCGCAAGGGTGGCAGGTCGTCGCCGCCTGCCGCGCGGGACCGCTCCCGGGACCTACCGCTTCCGTTTGGCCGGTTAAACTCGACGTCACGGACAAGCCCGAGGTCGGCGAGGTCTTCGACGCGGTGCTCGCCCGTTTCGGCCGCCTCGACGTGCTCGTGAACAACGCCGGGACCGCGGCCGATTCGCTCGTCGCGCAGATGACCGGGGACGCCTGGCAACGCGTGCTCGATGTCAACCTCAAGGGCTCGTTCCTCTGTTCCCAGGCAGCGCTCCGCCCGATGTGCCGGCAGCGCGACGGGCACATCCTCAACATCGCCAGCTTCGGCGGGCGTGTCGGACGTGCCGGACAAGCGAACTATGCGGCGTCCAAGGCCGGCCTCCTGGGGCTGACGCAATCGCTCGCCAAAGAGGTCGGCTCGCGAGACGTGCGCGTGAACGCGGTCCTGCCGGGATTCCTTCGCACGAAGCTCGTCGGCGATCTGACCGAAGCTCAGCTCGCCTCGCATGCCGCGTCCAACGCGCTCGGACGCCTGAACGAGCTGGACGAGGTGGCGCGGGCCGTCGTCTTCATCGCCGGGCTGCGCAACGTCTCCGGGCAGTTCTTCCAGCTCGACAGCCGGATCGCCCCGTGGACGTGAAGCTTGTCGCCGCCTCACCGCGCAGGCTCTGATGTCCCGGTACCGCGACACCGTGACCGATCTTGACCAAGAGCTTTCCGACCGCCGGGACCAGATCCGCGAAGCGGGCCTCTGGCGGGAGCTGCGCCGCGTGGATTCCCCCCAAGGTCCGCGCATCCGGATCGCCGGCCAGGAGCTGCTGAACTTCTCGTCCAACGACTACCTCGGGCTGGCGCACCATCCGGCCCTGCGCGATGCCGCCGCGAAGGCCGCGCAAGATTTCGGCGCCGGCTCGGGAGCGTCGCGCCTGATCTGCGGTTCGCTCGCGCCTCACCATCAGCTCGAGGAGACGCTCGCGGAGTTCAAGGGCACGGAGGCCGCGCTCGCCTTCAGCACCGGTTACGCGGCGGCACTCGGCGCCATCACCGCGCTGCTCGGGAAGGACGACGTCATCGTCGTCGACAAGCTCGTCCACGCATGTTGCGTCGATGCGGCCAGGCTCAGCGGGGCGAAGCTGCGCGTCTTCGGCCACAACGACCTCGACGACCTGGAACGGATCCTGGGATGGGCCGACGGGCGCGGCACCGAGGGCCGGCGCGGGCGCACGCTGATCGTGACCGAGAGCATCTTCTCCATGGACGGCGACCTCGCGCCGCTGAAGGACATCGTCGACCTCAAGGAACGCCATGGTGCGTGGCTGATGCTGGACGAGGCGCACGCCACGGGGCTGTTCGGCGAGCACCGTCGAGGCGTCGCGGAGGCCTTCGGCGTCGCCGACCGCGTCGAGATCCAGATGGGGACGCTCGGCAAAGCCTTCGGTGCCGCCGGTGGATATATCGCCGGCTCGCGCGTGCTCGCCGATCATCTCGTGAACCGCGCGCGCAGCTTCATCTTCTCGACCGCGCCGGTGCCCGCGGCAGCCGCCGCCGCGCGCGCCGGGATCGAGGTCGTCGCCGGCAGCGAAGGCGCGCAGCGCTGCCACCGGCTCTGGACGTTGGTGGACTTCTTCAAGAACGGCCTCGTCAACTCCGGCTGGCCGCCCGGGCTGGTCCAGAGCGCGATCATCCCGCTGATGGTCGGTGACGAGACCGCGGCCGTCGCCCTCGCCGACACCTTGCGCGCGTCCGGCGTCTTCATCCCGGCGATCCGGTATCCCACCGTGGCGCGCGGCTCGGCCCGGCTGCGGGCGACGTTGTCCGCGGGCCACACCGTCGAGGACGTCACCGGAGCGGTCGCCGCCCTAGTCGCGAACCGTCCTCCTGCCCCTGTCGCCTGATGCACCCGATCGCACGGCTCGACCACGCCCACGTCTGGCATCCGTTCACGCAGATGCGCGACTGGCAGAAGAGCGAGCCCATCGTGATCGTCGATGGGCACGGCGCGGTGCTCCGCGACCTTCGCGGCAAGGAATACCTCGACGCGAACTCGTCGATCTGGACGAACCTCCACGGGCACGGCCATCCAACGATCAACGCCGCGCTGCGCAGGCAGCTCGGAAAAGTCGCCCACACCTCCGCGCTCGGTCTCGCCAACGAGCCCGCGAGCCGCTTGGCCGCGGAATTGGTGAAGGCCGCCACGGCTGCCGGCCCGGCCGCTCCCCGCTCCCCGCTCCCCGCTCCGCATCTGGAAAAGGTCTTCTTCTCCGACGACGGCTCCACGGCGATGGAGGTGGCGCTCAAGCTGGCGTACGAGTTCACCCGGCGGACGAAGGGGCAGAAGTCGCCTCGCTTCCTCGGACTGGAAGGCGCGTATCACGGCGACACCGTGGGCGCGGTCTCGCTCGGCCACATCGACCTCTTCCACAAGGCGTACGCCGGACTGCTCTTCAAGACCGACGCGGTCATGGCGCCGTATTGCTACCGGTGCCCGTTCAACCGCGCGAAACCGGAGCGCGCCGACGCCCGCGAGTATCGTCGTTGCGGCTGGGAATGCGTCGGCAAGGTCGAACAGAAGCTCGCCTCCGCGACGAAACGCGGGAAGCCCTATGCCGGATTCGTGTTCGAGCCGTTGATGCAAGGTGCGGCCGGCATGATCCCGCAGCCCGCGGGCTGGCTGAGGCGCGTGACCGACCTCGCCCGCGACCACGGCGCGCTGCTGATCGCCGACGAGGTGATGACCGGTTTCGGACGCACCGGCGGATGCCGAGCCGGGGAGCAGGGGAGAAAGGGGGCAGTGGAGAAAGGTTTCCCTTCTCGCCCGCTCCCCCGTTCCCCTGCCCCGCTCTTCGCCTGCCAGCAGGAAGGTGTGCGACCCGATTTCCTCGCACTGGCGAAGGGTCTCACCGGCGGATACCTGCCGATGGCGGCGACGCTGACCACACAGGACGTGTTCGACGCGTTCCTCGGCAAGTACGAAGATTTCAAGACGTTCTTCCACGGCCACAGTTTCACCGGCAACCAGCTGGGTGCCGCCGCCGGACTTGCCAGTCTCGGGTTGCTGGGTTCCCCGAGGTCCGAAGCCGCGCGGGAGAAACTGGAAGCCACGTTGCGTTCCATGACCGCTTCGCTGTGGACATCGCCGCATGTCGGTGATGTCCGACAGGTCGGGCTCGTCATCGGCGTGGAACTCGTCCGCGACTGGAAGAAGCGGACACCGTTAGACCTGCGCGAAAGGGCGGGCATCCGCGTCTGCGAAGCGATGGGCCGGCGTGGCGTCCTCACGCGGCCGATCGGCAACGTGGTGGTGCTGATGCCACCGTACTGCACCACGCCGGCGCAAGCGGACCGCATGGTCACCGCGCTCCGGGAATCGGTCGAGGAAGTGTGGGGCTGACCCGGGTCCACCTGCCCCGCCCCTGGGCCCGCAGCAACTCAAAGAAAACGAAAAGGGCGGCCTTGCGGCCGCCCTTCGTCGTCGATGTCGTCGATGTCGCCGCGCTCAGGCGAGCAACGGGGAGGTCTCGTCCACT
Organism: Verrucomicrobiota bacterium; assembly: GCA_031384285.1. Taxonomy (GTDB): domain Bacteria; phylum Verrucomicrobiota; class Verrucomicrobiia; order Limisphaerales; family UBA9464; genus CAIVQB01. Next base: position 6,768 of record JANNAJ010000038.1, on the reverse strand, counting down.
TGGGACGCGACCGGAGCCGGTTCGTCCTCGGGGACGTCGACCAGCATCTTGAGGACCACGCCACGATGGCGGTCGAAACCCGTGCCGGCCGGGATGATGTGGCCCATGATGACGTTCTCCTTGAAACCGCGGAGCGCGTCGGACTTGCCCAAAGTCGCGGCCTCGGTGAGGACGCGGGTGGTGTCCTGGAACGACGCGGCGCTGAGGAACGACTCGGTCTCGAGGGACGCCTTGGTGATGCCGAGCAGCACCGGGGCCGCCTCGGCGGGCTTGCCGCCCATCTTCTCGATCCGTTGGTTCTCGTCCTCGAACATGACCTTGTCGATCTGCTCGCCCCACAGGAAGATCGTGTCGCCGGGCTCGGTGATGCGGACCTTGCGGAGCATCTGACGGACGATGATCTCGATGTGCTTGTCGTTGATCGTGACGCCTTGGAGACGGTAGACCTCCTGGACCTCGTTGACCATGTGCTCCTGGAGCTCGTGAGGTCCGCAGATGTCGAGGATCTCGTGCGGGACGACAGGTCCGTCCGTGAGCTGCTGGCCCTTCTTCACGAAGTCGCCCTTGTACACGATGACGTGCTTGCTCATCGGGATCAGGTGCTCCTCCTCGGAATCGGTGTGCGGATCCTTGACCACGATGCAGCGCTTGCCGCGCACGCTCGGGCCGAAGTCCACCACGCCGTCGATCTTGGCGATCTCCGCGGCGTCCTTCGGACGGCGGGCCTCGAAGAGCTCGGCGACACGCGGCAGACCGCCGGTGATGTCCTTGGTCTTCGATGCTTTGCGGGGCGTCTTCGCCAGCAGCGCGCCGGCGCCGATGTCGTCGCCTTCGCCAACGACCAAGTGCGCGCCGGCCGGGATCGGGTACTGCGCGATCGGGTCGCCGTGCTTGTCCTCGACGACCACCTGGGGATGCAGGTCCTCCTTGTGCTCGACGATGACCATGTCCTCGGTCCCGGTGGCCTGGTCCGTCTCCTGCTTCATCGTGACGCCCTCGATGATGTCGTGGAAGCGGACGCGGCCCGCTTTCTCGGAGATGATGGGGACGTTGTACGCGTCCCACTCGACGAAGACCTCGTTCTTCTTCACTTGGCCGCCGTCCGGCACCGCGATGATCGAGCCGACGACGATGGTGTGGGTCTCCAGCTCCTTGCCGTCCGGGCTCGAGATGACGATGGAACCGTTCTTGTTCAGGACGATGTTGTTGCCGTCGCCGAGCTCCACCACGCGGAGCTCGTTGTACCGGGCGATACCGTCGTGCTTGGACTTGATCTGCGGCTGCTTGTACGTCTGCGCCGCGGCACCACCGATGTGGAACGTGCGCATCGTCAACTGCGTGCCCGGCTCGCCGATCGATTGGGCGGCGATGATTCCGACCGCCTCGCCGTGCTTGACCAGTTTGCCGGTGGACAGGTTGCGACCGTAGCAACGGGCGCAGATGCCGATCTTGGTCTCGCAGGTGAGCACCGACCGGATCTTGTTCCGCTCGACGCCCGCGCGCTCGACGCTCTTGGACTTGATCTCGTCGAACTCCTCGCCCGCGCCCAGCAACTTGTGCTTCAGGTCGGTCGGGTCGTAGATGTCCTCCGCCGAGTAGCGGCCGAGGATGCGCTCGCTGATCTTCACGACCTCTTCCTCGCCCTCGTAGATGGAGGAGACGAAGATGCCGTTGGTCGTGCCGCAGTCGTCCGTGCGGATGATCACGTCCTGCGCGGCGTCGACGAGCTTGCGCGTCATGTAGCCGGAGTCGGCGGTCTTCAGCGCGGTGTCGGCCAGACCTTTGCGGGCGCCGTGCGTGGAGATGAAGTACTCCAGGACGGTGAGGCCCTCGCGGAAGTTCGAGAGGATGGGCTTCTCGATGATCGAGCCGTCGGGCTTGGCCATGAGGCCGCGGAGACCGGCGAGCTGGCGGACCTGCGCCTTGTTGCCGCGGGCGCCGGAATCGACCATCAGGCTGACCGGGTTGAACTCCTTCTTGCCCTGGTTGTGGTCGAACGTCTTGAGCATGACGTTCGCGATCTGGTCGGTGCAATGGGTCCAGATGTCGATGACCTTGTTGTACCGCTCCTGGTTGGTGATGACGCCCTTCTTGTGCTGCTTCTCGACCTCACTGATCTGCTTGAGCGCCAGATCGATCTCCTTGGACTTGGCCTCGGGGATGATCATGTCGTCGATACCGATCGAGACGCCGGCCTTGGTCGCCTGCTCGAAGCCGATCTCCTACAGCTTGTCGAGGGTGACGACCGTGCGCTCGTGGCCGCAGACCTTGTAGCAGTTCAGGATGAGGTCACCGAGCTTCGCCTTGCCGATGGGCAGGTTCGGGAAACCGAGCTCCTTCGGCCAGATCTCGGAGAAGATGACGCGACCGACCGTGGTCTCGATGACCGACTTCTCGTTGTCGCCGTAAACCGTCTTGGCGCCGCCCCGGTTGGGGTTGGCGAGCAGGATCCGGTCGTGGGTCTTCACGGCGCCGTCCGCCAGCGCGAAGAGCACCTCGTGCTTGTCGCCGAAGAGCATCAGGCGTTCGCCTTCTTTCCTGGCCTTGCGCGGTTCCGCGGTGAGGTAGTAGCAGCCGAGCGTGATGTCCTGCGTCGGCGTCATGATCGGCTTGCCGCTCGACGGGCTGAAGATGTTCAGCGGCGCCATCATGAGCAGCCGCGCCTCCATCTGGGCCTCGACCGACAACGGCACGTGCACCGCCATCTGGTCGCCGTCGAAGTCCGCGTTGTACGCGGTGCAGACGAGCGGATGGATGCGGATCGCCTCGCCCTCGATGAGGACGGGCTCGAACGCCTGCACCGACAGACGGTGGAGGGTCGGCGCGCGGTTGAGCAGCACCGGATGGCCCTTGGTCACCTCTTCGAGGATGTCCCAGACCTCGGGCGACTGGCGCTCGATCATCTTCTTCGCGCTGCGCACCGTGTGGACATATCCAAGCTCCTTGAGCCGGCGGATGATGAACGGCTCGAACAGCACGAGCGCCATCTTCTTGGGCAGGCCGCACTGGTGCAGCTTGAGCTCGGGCCCGATGACGATGACGGAACGGCCCGAGTAATCGACGCGCTTGCCGAGCAAGTTCTGACGGAAGCGGCCCGACTTGCCCTTGAGCATGTCGGAGAGCGACTTGAGGGCGCGGTTGCCGGCGCCGGTGACCGCGCGGCCGTGGCGGCCGTTGTCGAACAACGCGTCGACGGCTTCCTGGAGCATCCGCTTCTCGTTGCGGATGATGACCTCGGGGGTCTTGAGCTGGAGCAGGTTCTTCAACCGGTTGTTCCGGTTGATGACGCGCCGATAGAGGTCGTTGAGATCGGAGGTCGCGAAACGGCCGCCTTCGAGGGGCACGAGCGGGCGGAGGTCCGGCGGGATGACCGGCAGAACCGTGAGGATCATCCACTCGGGCCGGCTCTTCGATTTGAGGAAGCCCTGGAACAGCTTGATCCGCTTGGCGAACTTCTTGCGGTTCTGCTTCGACTTCGTCTCCGTCATCGAGATCTGCAGCTCGTCGATGGTCTTCTCGAGCTGGACGTTCGCCATCGCACCGTGGACGGCCTCGGCGCCCATCTTGGCGGTGAAGGCATCGGCACCGTAGGTGGTGCGGGCCTCGCGATACTCATGCTCGCTGAGGAGCTGGTGCACCTTGAGCGGCGTGTTGCCCGCGTCGATGACGAGGTAGTCCTCGTAATAGATGACGCGCTCGAGGTTGCGCGCCGTCATGTCGAGCATGAGGCCGAGCCGGGAGGGCATGCACTTGAAGAACCAGATGTGGCTCACCGGCACGGCGAGCTCGATGTGGCCCATCCGTTCGCGGCGGACGCGCGCCAACGTGACCTCGACGCCGCAGCGGTCGCAGACCACGCCGCGGTGCTTGATGCGCTTGTACTTGCCGCACGAGCACTCCCAGTCCTTCACCGGGCCGAAGATGCGCTCGCAGAACAGACCGCCCTTCTCAGGCTTGAAGGTCCGGTAGTTGATGGTCTCGGGGTTCTTGACCTCGCCCTTTGACCAAGAGCGGATGATCTCGGGCGACGCGACGGAGATCGCGACGTGATCAACCTGGTTGACCTTGTCCAGGCCCAGCAACTCGCGGGCGGTTTCCTTGGAAGAAATCATAGCAGTCTCAGTTCCGATCGGTTTTTCCAATCACGGACAAACAGGTTCTCAAGCGAACGCCGCCAGGGCGTTCGCGGTGGACGGCGGAGCGTCGGACGGGTTGCTGTAACCCACCGTGACGTCGAGGCCGAGGGACTGCATCTCCTTCACGAGCACGTTGAACGACTCGGGGATGCCCGCTTCGAGGGAGTTGTCGCCCTTGACGATGCTCTCGTAGATCCGCGTGCGGCCCTGCACGTCGTCGGACTTGACGGTGAGCAGTTCCTGCAGCGTGTAGGCGGCGCCGTAGGCCTCCATGGCCCAGACCTCCATCTCGCCGAAGCGCTGGCCGCCGTACTGCGCCTTGCCGCCCAGAGGTTGCTGGGTGACGAGGGAGTAGGGACCGACCGCACGGGCGTGGATCTTGTCCGCGACCAAGTGGCCGAGCTTCAGCATGTAGATGTAGCCGACGACGATCTCCTGGTCGAAGCGTTCACCGGTGCGTCCGTCGTAGAGATGCACTTTGGCATGTTCCGGCAGACCGGCCTCCTTGAGGTAGCCGCGGATCTCTTTCTCGCGGATGCCGTCGAAGACAGGCGTCGCGATGCGGATGCCGAGCAGCTTGCACGCCCAACCCAAGTGGGTCTCGAGCAGCTGTCCGACGTTCATGCGTGAAGGCACGCCGAGCGGGTTCAGCACGATCTCGACCGGGGTCCCGTTCGCGAGGAACGGCATGTCCTCCTCGGGGACGATGCGGGCGACGACGCCCTTGTTGCCGTGGCGACCGGCCATCTTGTCGCCGACCGAGAGCTTGCGCTTCGAGGCGATGAAGACCTTCACCTGCTTGACGACGCCGCCGTCGACCTCCTCGCCGGCCTCGACGCGCTCGACCTCTTCCGAGTGCTGGGAATCCAGGTCCTCGAACTTCTTTTTGAACTGGCCGATGATCTCGCTGATCTTGTTCCGGATCGGCGAAGGATCGATCTCGATGCGGTCATACACCGTGGCGAGCTTCTTCAGCAGCGTCTTGGTGATCTTGCGGTTCGCCGGGATGATGATCTCGCCGGTCTCGCTGTTGACGACGTCGAGCGGGATCTTCTCGCCGAGCAGGATGTTGGACAGCGCTTCGGTGAGCTGCTCGAGCAGCTCGTCCTTCTTGGAGCGGAATCCGTCGTCGATCTCCCTCGCCACCTTCTTGGGCGAGTTCTCGTCGTCCTTCTTGGCCTGTTTCACGCCGTCGGCCTTGGCCGACACCTTGACGTCCATCACGATGCCGTAGGTGCCCGACGGGACCTTGAGCGACGTGTCCTTCACGTCGGCGGCCTTCTCGCCGAAGATGGCGCGCAAGAGGCGCTCCTCGGGGGCGAGTTCGGTCTCCGACTTCGGGGTGATCTTGCCGACGAGGATATCGCCAGGCTTGACCTCGGCGCCGACGCGGATGACGCCGTCGAGACCCAGGTTCTTGAGCGCTTCTTCGCCGAGGTTCGGGATGTCGCGGGTGATCTCTTCCGGCCCGAGCTTGGTGTCACGGGCGACGACCTCGAACTCATCGATGTGGATCGACGTGAAGATGTCGTCCTTGACGATCTTCTCGGAGATCAGGATGGCGTCCTCGAAGTTGTAACCGCTCCAGGGCATGAACGCGCAGAGCACGTTGCGGCCGAGCGCGAGCTCACCGCCTTGGGTGCAGGGACCGTCGGCCAGGATCTGGCCCTTCTTGATGCTGTCGCCCTTGTCGACCAGGATCTTCTGGTTGATGCAGGTGGCGGCATTGGAGCGCATGAACTTCCGCACCGGATAGACCCAGAGGCCGTCGGCGGGAGCATGCTTCAGCTTCTTCTTGGTCTCAGGAAGCTTGCCGTCCTTGGTGATGATGATCTGGCTGCCGTTGACGCTGGCGACCTTGCCGGCCTCTTCGGAGACGATCACCGCACGGGAATCGCGGGCGACGCGCTCCTCGAGACCGGTCGCCACGAGCGGCGCCTCGGTCACGAGCAGCGGCACGCCTTGGCGCTGCATGTTCGAACCCATCAGCGCGCGGTTCGCATCGTCGTGCTCGAGGAACGGGATGAGCCCCGCCGCGACGGACACGAGCTGCTTCGGCGAGACGTCCATGTAGTCGACTTTGTCGGGGTCGACGTCGATGAAGTCGCCCTTGCAGCGGCAGGTCACCTTCTCCGTGGTGAAGCGGCCTTTGTCGTCGATCTGGGCGTTCGCTTGGGCGATGATGAAGCCTTCTTCACGGTCGCCGGTGAGGTAATCGAGCTGCTCGGTCACGCGGCCCTTCTCGGCCTTGCGGTACGGCGTCTCGATGAAGCCGAAGTCGTTGACGCGGGCGAAGGTCGCCAGCGAGGCGATGAGGCCGATGTTCGGGCCTTCAGGGGTCTCGATCGGGCAGATGCGGCCGTAGTGCGACGGATGCACGTCACGGACCTCGAAGCCGGCGCGGTCACGCGAGAGACCACCTGGCCCGAGCGCGGAAAGACGGCGCTTGTGGGTCAGCTCGGCCAGAGGATTGATCTGGTCCATGAACTGGCTCAGCTGGCTCCGGCCGAAGAAGTCGCGGACGACCGCCGACAGCGCCTTGGGGTTGATGAGCTTCTGGGGCGTCATCGTTTCGAGGCCCTGATCGAAGAGCGTCATGAGCTCCTTGACGAGGCGCTCGGTGCGGGCCAGG
>JANNAJ010000774.1:0-16379 GCA_031384285.1 Verrucomicrobiota bacterium | reverse complement strand
GGCCCCTGTCTTGTCTCCGTCCGGGCCTGCCCGGATCAGGCGGTGATCTTCTCGAAGCGTTCCGCCGCGAACTCCCAGTTCACGAGGTTGACGAACGCCTTCACGTAGTCGATGCGGCGGTTCTGGTACTTGAGGTAGTAGGCGTGCTCCCAGAGGTCGAGCCCGATCAGCGGCTGCCGTCCGGACATCAGGGGGTTCTCCTGGTTGGGCGTGGTCTCGAGCATCAGCTTCTTGTCCTTGGTGACGGAGATCCAGATCCATCCGCTGCCGAAGACGCCGAGGGCCTTGTCGGCGAACATCTTCTCGCCTTCCTCCTTGTCGGTGAAGAGCTCGCCGAGCGCTTCGCCCAACGGACCTTCCGGACCGTTGCCGCCTTCCTTGCGGAGGCATTGCCAGAAGAGGGAATGGTTGTAGTGGCCGCCACCGTTGTTCCGCACCGCGGTGCGGATCTTCTCGGGGACCTTGTCGAGGCCCTTGCACAACTCCTCCGGGCTGAGCTTCTGGAGGTCGGGATAGTCGGCGAGCGCCTTGTTGAGGTTGTTCACGTAGGCCGCGTGGTGCTTGCCGTGGTGGATCTCCATCGTCTTCGCGTCGAAGTGCGGCTCGAGCGCCGAGAAGGAGTACGGCAGCGCGGGCAGCTTGTGCGGACCGGCGGCGGCCGCGGTCTGGGCGAGGGCGCGCGTCAGGGACGTGCTGAGGAAGAAGCCGGCGCTGAGCAGGCCGGCGGACTTGAGGGCTTGGCGACGTGAGAGCGTGTTCATGGGTGCGGGATGTTTCGATGCGACGGCACGGACACTTGCCACACGGCAGGCGGAGCGCAAGGCACGGGATGGACCCGCGGTGCTCCCGACCGGGTCGTGGCGAAGAACAGGACGGCCCCTTCTCCGGCAAATGTCCCTGTCGCCGGCACGGCGGGTCGTCTAAGGTGCGGCCGCTCCGCTGGGAGCCCCATGGATACTTTGGAGACGCATCCTGAACGGCCGGTCCGGGCACCTTGGTGGCGGGTCGTGCTCGTCGGGAGCGACCTGCGGGTGACCGCCTTGCGGCTCTTCGTCACCGTGGCGATCGTCGTCGTCGGCTTCCGTTATGTGCTGCTGCCCATCCGGGTGACCGGGATCAGCATGGCCCCGACCTACCGCGACGGCACGAAAGCCTACGCGAACCGACTCTCGCTCTGGCTGCATCCGCCGCAGCGGGGCGACATCCTCGCCATCCGCACCTCCGGCATCCACAACATGTTCCTCAAGCGGGTCATCGCCCTGCCCGGAGAACGCGTGAAGATCATGCGCGGCCACGTCTTCGTCGATGGCGAGGAGCTGGATGAGCCGTATCTCGTCAACCGCGCGCCGTGGAACTGGCCCTCGGGCGGACGCGAGGAGGTCATGGGCCCGGACGAATACCTGATGGTCGGCGACAACCGCGCGATGCCGGTCGAGCAGCACGAGTTCGGCGCGGCCAAGCGCGAGAAGCTGGTCGGGAGGGTCCTGCGATGAGCCGCGGGTTCCGATGGACGCTGGGCCTTGTCCTGGTCGCCAGCGCGATCGGCGGCCTCGTCCTCCTTTGGCCGACCGAGACGAAGCGCGTGACGCGGATGGTCGAGCGCTTCGCGGCGGACGCCTCGTTCAAGCCGGGTGACGGCAACATCGTCCGCCTCGGCAAGATGGAGGCGGTGACCGGTCGCTTCGCGGCCGACGCGCAGATCCGGTTCGAGAGCCTGGGCATCCCGCTGAACGAGGTGTCCGGACGCGACGAGATCCGCCAGGTGGTGGCGTTGGCCCAGAAGCTCAGCGGCGGCCTCGACGTGAAGGTCTACGATGTGGTGGTCACCTTTGGTCCGCAGACCGGCACGGCGCGCGTGGAGCTGACCGCCAGCATGTCGAGCGGCAAGCAAGAAGGCTTCACCGCGCAGGAGTTCGCGCTCCAGCTGGTGAAGCGCGAAGGAGCGTGGCTCATCCAGCGCGCGGAGTCGGTGAAGACGCTCCGGCGTTGAATCCGGGCGACGCGATCACGGCGCAGACGGCCGCCTCCGGGAGCGCCGCCCGCGGGCAGGACCCGGGACCTCAGGGCCTCCGGGCACCGGCACCCTTCAAAGGCCGGCTTGGTGCGGTTCAGGCCACGCAACGGCGGAAACCGGCGTTCAGCGCTTCGCGGTCGAGGTCGCGCCCGATGAACACGAGCTGGCTCTTCCGCTCCGCGGCGTCCTTCCACGGACGGTCCGCCTTGCCCTCGAACATCATGTGGACCCCCTGGAACACGAAGCGGCTGGGGCTGCCCTTGAGGTTGAGGATGCCTTTCATGCGGAAGATGTCCGCGCCCTTGCTCTGGAGCAGCTCGCTCAGCCAGTTGTTGAGCTTCTTCGGGTCGAGCTCGCGCGGTTCCTCGATGCCGACGCTGGTGACCGTCTCGTCATGCGTGTGCTCATGGACGTGGCCGCCGTGGTCGTGCTCGTGCTCAGGTTTGACCGTCTTTCCGGCCTTCTCCAGACGGCCGGAGAACTCGGCCAGTCCGTGCTGGGTGAAGAGCGCGTAATCGCCGTGCGCGGGGATCGTCACGCGATACGAGCCGCCGTCCTCGCCTATCACCAGCTTGTGCAGCTTCTTGCCGGGCTTGAGCTCGCCGCCGTTCCGGACGGTCGCGGCAGGATAGCTGAAGAGCGCGGTCGCCTCGTCCTCGGCCGCGTGGAGCGCGTCGTGCAGCCCGCCGTGGCAATGCTCCTCCTCGCCGTGGTCATGTCCGCACTCGTGGGTGTGCCCATGCCCATCCGCTTCGTCCCCATGGTCGTGTCCATGGTCATGGCCGCCCCCGTGGTCGTGCTGGTGGCCTTCGGCTCCGTGGTCATGGCCGCAGTCGTGCGCGTGCTCTTCGCCATGGCCGTGGTCGTGCGTGTCGAGCTGCAGCAGCACGACGCCCATCACCGGATCCGGACCGGCCTCGAGCCTCAGCGTGTGCTCGCCGGCGTCGAGGTGGTAGGCACCGCTCCATTCGAAGGGCAGCTCCTTCTCCAAGAAATCGCCATCGAGCGAGAGCTTATGGTCGAGATCGAAGGCGTGGAGGTTGACCACTTGGTCCACGCTCAGGTCGGCCTGGGTCGTGCGATGGACCTTGGCGACGGCGTTGATCCCGTGGATGCGTTCGGCCAAGCGGTCGAGTTCCGCGGCGGAGACGAGGTCGCACTTGTTCAGCAGGATGCGGTCGGCGAAGGCGATCTGCGCCTTCGCCTCGGGCGCGTCGTCGAGATGCAGGGAGATGTGCTTGGCGTCGACCAGCGTCACGATGCCGTCGAGGCGGTAGCTGGCCTTGATCTCTTCGTCGCTGAAGAACGTCTGCGCGACCGGGCCGGGATCGGCGAGGCCGGTGGTCTCCACGAGGATGTAGTCGAACTTGTCGCGGCGCTTGAGCAGCTGTCCGAGGATGCGGATGAGGTCGCCGCGCACGGTGCAGCAGATGCATCCGTTGTTCATCTCGAAGATCTCCTCGTCCGCGCCGATCACCAGCGCGTTGTCGATGCCGATCTCGCCGAACTCGTTCTCGATGACGGCGATCCGTTTGCCGTGGTTCCCGGTGAGGATGCGGTTGAGCAGGGTCGTCTTGCCCGCGCCGAGGAAACCGGTGAGGACGGTGACGGGGATGCGCGTGTCGGTGTTGATGGCGGCCATAGCGAGGCCGCGACAAGTAGCGGAGCGCGCCGTCGAATGCAAACGGACGGTGGATCCGATCCACGACGGCGAACGCACCCTCCGGGGACCTGGACCGTGGCTTTGAGGAGGGTCCCCCGCGTCGCTTGTGAAGGGTCGTCGGTGCAGGCGGCCGCCGACATCCACCGGGCCATCGCTTGCCTGCGCCTCCTGCGCGGACCGGACAGGCCACCTTCCCGGGAGCCGTGCGTCGGATGAGGCCCGGCACCTCCCGGGGCGCTTCGGTGCGGATCCTTGGCCGGAGTTCCACCATAGGGCGGCCCACCGGTGGACTCTCGTGCTTGCTACTGCCGATGCGCGGCGGTCTTCGGGTCTGTCCGCCAACAGGGTGCCGTCATCTCGTGACCCGCCCCGTCACGGTAGGGTCAACCGATAGTACCGCTCGCGTCGGCCCGCAGAGGCGTCGGTGGTGCTCATCGCGGTGCCGGTGCCGGTGAAATCCGAGAGCGTCTGCCACGGCGCGGTCAACAGGTCGCGGGACTCCAAGCGATAGCGCACGCCGGACGCGGACGGCCAGCGGAGCGTCACCGTCCCGTCGGCGTCGACCGACGCGGTCAACGTCGGCGTGCCGGAGGCCGCGACATCGATGCGGAACTCGGTGGTGGCGTCCCGGGACGGCGAGCCGTCGTCGATGACGCGGACCACGAAACGTTGGATGCCCGACTGGCCGGGGGCAGGGGTCCAAGCGACGGCGCCGGACCGGGCATCGATCGAGGCTCCGGCCGGTGCGACCTCGAGCGCGAACGACAAGGTCTGCGCCGGCCGATCCGGATCCGTCGCGACCACCGGGAACGTGATCTTGTCCCCGACGGACGCCGTCCGGTCCGCGACCGGCACGATCACCGGCGGCAGGTTCGATTCGAGCACGATGATGCGGAACGGCGTGGATTCGACGGTGGCCGGTGGCACGCCCGAATCGGTCACCACGACGACGTAACGGTTGGTGCCGGAACCGTCGTCTTCTCCGGGCGTCCAAGAGACCAGGCCCGAATCGGAATCGATCTGCGGTCCGGTGGCCGGGGCGCCGTCGGCTCGCCGCAACAGGAAGCTGAACTTCTGCTTCGGTAGGTCGGGATCGGTGACCGCGACGAGGAACGAACCGCGTCTCCCTTCGGTCAGGGTGAGGTCGGGAATGGTCGCGACCAACGGTGGTTGGTTCACTTCTTCGACCGCCACATTGAAGGTCCGCTCGGCGGCGAGCGACGGGAAGCCGTCGTCGACGACGCGGACCGTGATCGCGTGGTTGCCAGGGCCTTGCGCTTCGGAAGGTGTCCAGGCGAACGCTCCGGCAGCGGTGATGGTCGCGCCCGCCGGGGCGGCGACGAGCGAATAACGTAGTGCTTGGCCGGGGTCCGGATCGCTCGCCACCGCGGAGAACGCCAAGGCGGTCCCTTCCTTCACCGTCGCGTCGGCGATGGCTGCCAGGGTCGGCGGACGGTTCGGAGATCCGCTGAGGTTCTCGGCGCCCGGGGTCGGGTTGGCGAAGACACGGATGGCGACCGGGAAATCCTCGGGGGCGCGCCCGGCCGATCGGTCGGTGGCGACCGATGTGTAGTCGAGATAGTCGACCACCGCGGGCTTGCCGAGCTGGACGCGACGGAGGGCGACGGAGCCGTTGGTGCGATCGAGGCGGAATCCGGCGTGGAGCTCGGTCGGTGTCGTGTCGCCGGGCTGACCGTCGGCGAAGACGACGAGGAACCCGCCCGGCGGGATGAGTGTGCCGGCAGGGAACACCCAGGCGCCGGCGTCGGTGTAGCCGGGCGCCAACGACCAACCATCGAGCCCGATCGGCGTGGTGCCGCGGTTCACGAGCTCGATCCATGCCCCATGGGCGCCCTTGGAATCGACGATGCCGGTGGCGTTGTCCGGCAGCACCTCGTTGATCCAGACCGGCGGGAACTCGGGCAGCGAGGCGACGACGCTGTTGGTGGTGCCGGGTGTCGCCGGCGCGAGCTTCACCGGCGCGGGAGCGATGTCGATGGTGCTGCGGATGCCGCTGCCGGAGAGCCTCAGCGTGAGCGTCCCGCCCGTGGTTTCGGGCAGGTACCAATAGCTGAGCGTGTACGGAGCGCCTTGGACGAGAGGCGTGGCGAGATCCAGGTAGACGGACGATCCACGGGTGCTGCCCGGGCTGGTGGCGACGAGGTGCAGGCTCGACCGGCCCGAGTGCGCGACGGTCGTAGTGGTCGCGGTTTTATCCATGTTGGGTGAGACGACGAACGCACCGGGGAAGGCGGATTCAAAATCGCCTCCGGCGATGAGGTCCGCGCCGGCCTCGGAATCCGTGCCGGCGACGAGCTTCAGGTCGTCGATGTGCACCGCGCCGACGGTCTCGAGGTAGATGTAGAGCGTGGAGCTGCTGGCCGTCCCTTGCTGGACCACGTGCTGCCACCGGGGCGTCGCATCGGTCCCCGCCGCGGCCCAGTTGGCGACGCGGGTCGGGTCGCGCCGGGCGTCGATGAGTTGGAGCGCGCTTCCCGTGCCGTCGGCTTCCGCGGGCCACGGGAGCGTGGCGCGGAGGTCGACGCGGGTCATCGGCACCAGGGATCCGGGCGTCCCGGAGAAGATGCCGAGCACGGAACCCGCGCGGTCGAGCCGGCCTGTCCACGTCCCGAGCACCGGGATGGCGGCGCCATAGGCGGCGGCGAAGGCGGACCGATCCTGGGCCACGACGAGGAACTTGCCCGGGGCGAGCGACGTCCCGGCAGGGAACTGGTAGTCCATCCGCGCCGCCGAGAGGTGCATCCCGGAGAGGTCCTGCGTCGTCACGGCGGATGGGTTGTGCAGCTCGACGTAAGCGGCGTCGGCGACGCGCGGCTGGTACATGACCTCGTTGATCACCGCGCGGAACTTCGGGACGGTGACGATCGTGAACGATCTCGTGGCGCCCGGATCGCCGGCGACGCCGTCGGTGACGTGGACCGTGATCCGGTTGGTCGTCGTGCCGGTGTCGTCGGGCGTCGCCCAGGTGAAGCGTCCGCTGACCGGGTCGATCTCGGCGCCGGCGGGTGCGGGCGCGACGAGCGAATAGCGGAGCGGCTGCGCCGGGATGTCAGCATCGGTAGCGATGGCGTCGAGCACGACGGCCGCCCCCTCCGCGACGATGACGTCGGCGATGGGCGCGAGCACCGGCGGTTGGTCGACCTCCCGCACGGTGATGCCGAAGGTCATCTGCCCTTGCAGCGCGCCGCCGCCCTTCTCGGTGGCGCGGACGATCAGCGGATAGGTCCCCGGGCCCTGTGCTTCGGTCGGCGTCCAACGGATGATGCCGGTGCCGGGATCGATGGCGACGCCCGCGGGCGGGTTGCCTCCGAGGCTGTAGAGGAGCGGTCCGCCTTCGGGGTCGGTCGCCCGGACCTGGACCGTGATCAGCCGGCCCTCGTCGACTTCCTGCGGGCCGAACTGGGCGACTACGGGCGGGTTGTTCACCTCGTCGACGGTCACCTTGAAGGTCCGGGTCGCGCTCGCGGCAGGCGTGCCGTCGTCGGTCACGCGGACGACGATGGGGAAGACCTGGCCGCCCTGCGTCTCGTCGGGAGTCCAGCTGAAGAGGCCGTTGGACGGGTCGACCTCGGCCCCGGCCGGTCCGCCGGCATCGAGCGAGAACGTCAGCTTGTTGGCCGGCACATCGGGATCGGTGGCGGCGAAGGTGAGCGTCAGTCGCGATCCTTCGACCGCGGTAGCGTCGGGGACGGCCGCGAGCAGCGGTGCGCGGTCGGCCTCGGTCACGATGACCTTGACGCGCTGCGACGCGCTGCGCGGCGGCGTTCCGTTGTCGGTGGCGCGGACGGTGAAAGTGAAGGTCCCGGGGCCTTGTTCCTCGCCGGGCGTCCACACGAACGCTCCGGTCGCCGGATCGATGGAAGCTCCGGCGGGTGCGTCGGCGCCGAGGCTGTAGACGATGCTCTGTCCGGCGTCGGCATCGGTCGCCCCGGCCTTGAAGGACAGGAGCGTCTGTTCCGCGACCGTCTTGTCGGGGATCACGGCGAGGACGGGCGGGACGTTGCCGCCGCTGACGATGTTGGGGCCGCGCGGCGTGGGCGCCGAGAAGGCGACCAGCGGGCCGGCCTCGCCGTCTGGATAACGCCCTTGGCTGACGTCGTTGGACTGCGGGCCGAAGGTCAGGCCGTCGACCAGCGCGCCATCGGGGGAGAAAAGGCCGAGCTGTTCGCCGGTGAGCGACAGCTTGAACTCGACGTGCAGATCGCGGTTGGTGGCGACGTTCTGGCGGGTGTCGTTGTCCGCCCATACGAGCAGGAATCCGCCGGACGGGATGACGTAGCCCGGCGGGATGACGAACTGCGTGGAGTTGGTGAGGTTGTCGGTGAGCCGGTAGCTGGTGAGGTCCACAGGGATGGTGCCGGCATTGAAGAGCTCGAACCAATCGTCGAACTTCTGGTCCGCCGGGTCCGCCAGCGTCGAGAGGTTGCCGGCCATGAACTCGTTGATGACGACGCGTACCTCGGGGAACGCGGGGTCGTTGGGCTTGCCCGGCGTGACGGCGTGGAACGACCGGCGTCCGCGCGGTTCGCCGTCGGGATACGACCCGAAGCTGCGACCGGTCGGCAGCTGGCGGTAATCGAGATAGTCCATCACCGCGGCCACGGACCCGGAGCCTTGGATGCGGACGAGCGCGACGGAACCGGTGGCGGGATCGAGGCGGAAGCTGGTATGAGGCGCGCCCACGGCGGTCTGCTCCGGCCGGCCGTCGGCCCACACGACCAGGAACGATCTCGGCGCGATGACGGTGCCGGCCGGGAATTGCCAGCGGGTGAGATTGGTGTAGGTGTCGGTGAGATAAAAGGCCGACAGGTCGACGGCGGAGGTGTCCGAGTTGTAGAGCTCGATGAAGGGCGCCTTCCGGCCGGTGTTGTCCAGCGGGCCGGCGACGCCGTCGGGCAGCACCTCGTTCAACCAGACGAGCGGGAACGCGGGAAGCCCTTCCTTCACGATGTTGGCGCGGCCGGGGGTGACGCGGTTCACGTCGTTGGTCGGGGCGGCGGCCCAGTTGCCGACTCGATAGGTGTCGACGGTCGGGTCGATGAGTTGGAGCGAGGAGCCCGCTCCGTCGGCTTCGCCGGGCCAAGGCAGATGGTCGTCGTAGCGGACGTCGTCGATGACGAGGTCGTTCGTGCCGCCGGCGACGGGGTCGGGTCGCACCAACTCCAGATGCTCGCCGCTGTTGGAGAGCGAGCCGGGGAACTCGCCGAGCACCGGGACGGCGGCGCCATAGGCGAGGGCGAACGCGCCGCGGTCCTTCGCCAGCACGAAGAACTTCCCGGGCTGGATCACGGATCCGTCGGGGAACGTGTAGCCGGTGCCGTCGAGCCGGAAACCGGAGAGGTCGAACGGCGTGTTCGCCGAGCTGTTGAAGACCTCGACGAACGACGCGTTCGCCTCGGCAGGATTGTACTGGATCTCGTTGATCACCACGTTGTCCTGCGCGCGCGGGATCGCACCGTTGTAGGTCACGACGATGCTCTTGGCCGCGCCGGGCACGGCTATGCCGGACCGGTCGACGCCGGTGAGGACGATCTCGTTGCGGACGCCGGTGAGGGGCACGACGACGGAGTAGGAGTTCTGGTCGGTCCAGGTCGCGGGGAAAGGCGCGCCGTTGACCGCGATGGCGGCCACGGCGAAGGGCGCCTTCCCTGTGAGCGTCGCGGTGGGCGTGGTGGAGGTGAAGTTGTTCCCGCCGCTGGTGGTGATGCTGAACTGCGCGGCATCGTTGGCCTTGAGCTGGGTCTGGATGTAGGTGCGACGCTGGGCGAGGTAGGAGGTCACCGCGGTCGGCGCGGCGATGCCGGCGATGCCGTTCTTCAGCAGCGCGGACCGGCGCGCGGCGATCACCTCGGAATAGCGGTCCGGCTGCAGCGGACCCGCGAGCGCGTCCTGGTAGGCCCGCCAGAGCATCCGGCGGAAGGCCGGCGTGTCGTACATGCGGTTGACCACGGGATCCTGTCCACCCCAGAGGCCGTCGGTCGCTCCGTTTCCGTCGCCGAGGGTGAAGTCGATGTCCCACGGCATGAGCTTCCAGCGCTCGCTCGGCAGCTTGTAGGCGTACATGTTCTGGCCGACGGAGAAACTGTAGGAATCCCAGTTCCCGAGCACGCGGTGGTAGGCGAAGACGTGCATCCACTCGTCCATATCGACGAGGTTGAGCAGGCGCGGCACGTAGTTGCCGGCGGGCGTGTTGTTGGCGGATGGGTCGTTGGCGGCGGCGACGAGGTCGAAGATGTTCGTGTAGTTGTTCGCCGTGCCCTGGTAGCCGCGCGTCTGCCAGTTGAAGCGGTAGCGCGGGAGCTTGTAGGCGCCGCCGGTGGTCTTGAACGACTCGAGCGTCGCGCCCGTCGCGGCGAAGGTGGAGTTGTCGTCCTGGAACTCGAACCACACCGCGATCTTGTAGTGGTCGCCTTCGTCGGAGGACGGGAACCAGGCCTTGGCGTAGTCGGCCGTCGGCACCTCCTCGTCCTGCGTGAGGTTGTAGAACTGGCCGCCGTTCCTCCAGACCTGCATGTAGTGCGAATGCAGGTAGGGGATGCCCAACTCCTTGCCGATCCAGCCGCAGAGCTGGTTGCGTAGGCCGGTGGCTTCCTGGCCGCCGTTGCCGGTCGCGCGGAAGATGCGGTCGGTCACACCCAGCAGCGGTTCGTCGTCGGGATTGGTCAGCGCGTAGCTGCCGCCGCCGCCATGGAACGGGCTGCCTTTGTCGCGGAAGCCCACGTTGTAGACCACGCGGAAGTCGCCGTAGACGAGCGTCGCGTCGCGGTAGGTGTTGTTCAGCGCGCTGCTGCGCTGGCCGTCGACGGCCTGGGTGTTCCAGAGATGGTAATGCGCGAAGCTGCCGACCGGGACCGTCTCGCCCCAGCGGACGAGGCACTCCTGCGCCGGCGCGGCGGCAGGGAAGGTCGTCGTCGCCGCGGTCGCGGCGTTGGCGTCCGATGCCTGGACGCGGAACGCGACCAAGGTGCCGGCGCCACGACCGGAGAGGGTCGCCGAATAGATGCCGTCGCCGGCCGCCGCGTCGCCGCCGGTCCCGTCGTCGCGCATGGTGACGGTGGTGATCAAGGCCGCGGGATCGATGCGATAGCGGAGGTTGACCGACGCGATCCCGTCGGCGTCCGAGACGCGGCAGGTCACCACGACGGCCTCGTTGGCGCGGGGTAACGCCGGCGTGTGGCCGACGTCGTAGATGGCGGGTCCCGCGTTCGCGACGGCGCGGCTGTTCGGCAGGCCCGGTGTGCCGAGGTTCTTCGGCACGGGCAGGCGGGCGCCGAGATCGAGCCATGCGCCGCGCAGCTTGAAGAGCACCTCGGGAACGCCGGCGAGCCAGCGTGCCTTGGCCCGGATGGTCGCGGTGCTGCCGACGGTGAGTCCGCTGGCGAGCGCGGTGCGGATGCTGTTGATGCCGGTGTCGCCGTCGCCTTGGCCGCGGATGTGGAGGCTCCGCGTGCCGGCGATGGGATTGACGGCGTCGGCGCCGGAGGCGCTGTGGTTGCCGTTCAAGACCCAACCGGTCGCCGCGGTGCCGGTGCCGGTCTCGAAATCCGGGTTCCGGACCAGGTTGGTCACCGAGCCGTCGGCCGTGACCTTGAAGACCTCGACATCATCGACCAGCGCTTCACCGGTGCCGCCGAGCATCGAGATGTGCAGGCGGTTCGGCAGATAGTCGGTGGCGCCGTTGTCCAGCTTCCCGGTCGTCGAGACGGTGGTCCACTGGCTCTTCTGCGATTCATCGGAAGCCGCCCAGCTCGCGGCGCGCAACGGATCGGCGCGAGGGTCGATGAGCTCCAGGCTGGACCCGCCGCCGGAGGCATACGGACCCCAGCGGAGGCCGGTGCCGTAGGCCACCTCCGACACGACGATGTGGATCACGTTGGTGGAGAGCTCGCCGAAAGCGTTCGTGCTCACGATGTCGTCCGGCTTGGCGAGCGCGACGTGGTCGCCGGAGTCCTTGAGCGAACCTTTGTAGTCGCCGCGCAGGTTGGCGGCGTTCAGCTGGGGATGGTTCCCCAAGAGGCGGGCGGAGTCTTTGGCGACCACGAGATAGCCGCCGGCGGGAACGGTCGTGCCGGCCGGGAACTTGAGGTCGATGCCGTCGACGAATCTCCATCCGGAGAGGTCGACGTTGGCCGTGCCGCGGTTGAACAGCTCCACGTACTCGTCCGCGGTGTCGCCGCTGATCGGCGCGTACATCAGCTCGTTGATGACGATGTCGTCCAGCCGCCACGGGGCGTTCGCCGCACCGGGCGTGGGACGGTCGAGACGGCGGAACGTGTCGGCACCGTCGGGCGAACGGCCGGAGGCGACTCCGTTCTCCTGCGCGCCGAAGCGGATGACGTCGATCACGCGCGTCGCGTCGGGATCGATCAGGAGGACGGTCTCGCCCGCGGCATCCAGGCGGAACCCGAGCTGTGTCTCGTCGAAGGCCAGGAAACCGCGCGACGGGAGGATCGTGCCCGGGGGCAGCCGGAATTTGTTGGTCGCCGGATCGTCGGTGAGAAAGCAGCCGCCGAGGTCGACCGGCGACGTGGTGCGGTTGTGGAGCTCGACGTAGTCCAGCTGCGGAAGGTCGGTGTGGGCGAGGATCTCGTTGATGACCACGCCGCGATGCGGGTTGGTCGCGAGGGTCTCCAAACGTCCCGGCGAGCCGCCGACCGTCTCGCTCGGGCCCCAAGCGCGGGCATCGTTCTCGCCGTAGCTCGGGTTGCGCAAGGCGAGCGAGTGCCCCGTGCCGTCGGCCGCGACGGGCCACGGAGCGCGCGTGCCGTAGGTGAGGTCGAGCTTGATGGCGCCGCTCGCGTCGGTGAGCCGCACCGTGTCGCCCGAGTTGCCGAGCGATCCGGTGAAGGGGCCGACCACGTTCGTGATGCCGTGGGCGGACTTCAACCGCTCCGGGTCCGCGGCCACCACGACGACGTCGCCGGCCGGCAGGCGGAAGCCCCGCGGGAAGGTGAACTGCACGCCGCCCTTCAGCTGCCATCCGCCGATGTCCTCGAAGATCGAATCGGCGTTGTGGATCTCGATGAACTCGAGCTCGCCGGTGGCTTCAGCGGTGGTCTTCGGATGGTACATCACCTCGGAGAACACGAGGCCCGTCCGGCGGCTGGTCGGTGCCATCGGCTCGCGGTCGCGCACGAACGGCACGACCGTCGTCGATGTCGTGGCCCCGTAGTCGCGGAACTGGGCCGAGGCCACGGCCTTCGCGTCGCCGCTGCAGAGCGCGAACCCGACGTGGACCTGCGCCGGTAGCGTGACGGTCGCGGTGCCGAGCTGCGTCCAGGACTTCCCGTCGAGGCCCGCGAAGCCGGTGAGCACGTTGCCGACGCGGCGGAGGCGGAGCCACGTCTGCGGATAGTTCACCGGGAATCCGCCCGACAAGGTCGCGGTCGTCGCGACCGCGCCGGTGGTCGCGCGCGATTCGAAGAAGCAGCCCACCTGCGGCGAGGCGCCGAAGATGCCGGCGAAGGCCGCGTTGGTGGCGAGCGATCCCCGCACCATCAGGCCGGCGTGCAGGAACGGATCGGTCATCGTCGCCGCCGCGACGCGCACCTGGACATCGAAGTTGCCGTCGCGCTGTTCCCACGCGAACTGGAGCTGGTCGGCCGTCCCTCCGATGTCCGATCCGCCGCCCGACACGTCGTACCCGCCTTTGGCGATCCGCCGGATCGATCCGCCCGTCGCACCGATGTCCTGCGAGACCAGCTCCAGCGCGAGGAAGGTGATCGAGCTGCCGGCCGGGAGGGTGTTCGGCACCCGGGCTTGGTCCTGCACGCCGTCGGCGCGGACCGTGTATGTCGCTCCGAAAGTCACCGGAGTCGTCGTGAGCACGACGGTGTCCGGAGTCGGCCCCGGAGCGGCGCCGGTGACGGTCACGCCGCCGTCGACCGAGTAGTTGCCGGCGATGATCGCGGTCGCCGCCGAAACGGGTTCGCTGAAAGAGAGCCGGACCGATGTCGGCCCGAGGAAGACGCCACCGAGCAACCGCGGCGGTGTCGTGTCCGGCAACACGCGGAGCGTCGCCGCGGAAGAGACCACCGAGCCGAGCTTGTTGGTGACCGTGGCGGTGAAGGTCGCACCGTCGTCGGTGATGGCGGCGGGGCCGTAGGAGAGCACCAGTCCGGTCTGTCCCGCGACGACCGTCCCGTCGCGCCGCCATTCGGCGGCGAAGACGTCGGGGTTCTTCACCGTCACGGCGAACGTGGCGGTCCCGCCCTCGACGACGGTGGTGTTCGTCGGTTGCCCGGTGATCTCGGGCGCGGTGAACGACGTGCCCCACGGCAGCAGATAGGTCGCCGGGATCGGGCCTTCGTCCTTGCCGTCGGGCCGAAGCCAGCGGACGGCCAGGTTGTCGCCGCCGCCGCCTTCTTTCTGGAGCGCGAGGATGTAGTAGGCCTTGCCCGCTTCGAGCGCGACCGGGGTCGATTTCTGCTCGGGGAACTTCGTCCATTCGCGGACGCCCGCCCATTCCGAGACCGTGGCGATCTGGCGCGCCTTGGTCGGGGTCTCGTCGGTGCTCAGATAAAGGGCGCCGTTGTCGTCGGTGGCGATCCAGAAGGTATAGTTGCCGGTGACCGGCGGGACGACATAGCCGTGCATCCGCTGGCCGTAGCTCTCGTCGAAGTTGCTCGGTGACTCGAAGAAATCGGTGACGAAGTTCGTGGAGGTCGGCGACCTGGGATAGATGGGCGCGTTGGTGAGCTCGGCGACCGAGTTGCCGCCGATGCCTTGGTACACTTCACGCAAAAGCGATCCGGCCCGGGCCGGCGCGAGCATGGCGGTGGCGAACAGCAGTGCCGCGAGGATGATGTCGAAGCGCCGATCCGGCACGAGTCGGGCAGGGAACGAGGAGCTCATGGAGGAAAAGTGGACCCGATGGCGGATCGCGCGACCGGCCCCATCCAGGGGCGACGCCATCCCACGGGAAATGCGGACAGGGCAGGGCCAGCGGCGGTGCGATCTCATCATGACGAGCCGATATCGAAGCAGGTCCCGAGCCGAGATCGAAACCGATTCCGCAAGAAACTCGACCAAGGGTAGCGGCGAGGCATCGGTAGGGCCGCTCTTCCGGGAAATCTCGTGATCCTGACGGAATCGGCGCGGTCCGCCGCCCGACTTTATCCGTCACGGGTTCGGAGCGAGATCGTAGCGGTCCTGCCCTTGGTCGGAACCGGGACCGATGTCTAGGATGCCGCGTGATGGAACACGGCACTTCCGCTCTCTTTCCCGCCACGGTCCCTGATCCCCGGTCCCGCTCCGCGGCGATGTCGAGGGGGCTCTGGCTCTCTTCCGGCGCTGCCGTTCTGGCCGCGGCTTTCGTGCTCGATCCTGCCGCGGTGATGGCGGTCACGGAACCGGTCGGGACGCCTCTCCGCACCATCGCGGGCCGGTTGGGTTCGGCGTTGGATTGGCCTTGGGTCCTGGGATTCGCGTTGCTCGTGGCGCTCGTCGCCCATCTCGCGGGCAACCGTCCGATGCGGCGGACCTGGACCGCGGTCCTCATCGCGGGCGCGATCATCGGCATCACCGCCACGACCGTGCGGAGCGTCACCGGGCGGACGCGGCCCGGAGCGGCAGCGGCGCAGGGATGGCACGGACCGTACCACGAGGGTCGTTGGCTGGTCGGCGTGCGCGACCACAACGCTTTCCCTTCGGGCCACACGGCGACCGTCGCCGGCATGGCCGCGCTGCTTCTCCGCCGTCGGCACCGGATGGCCCCGCTGGCAGTCGCGCTCACGTTCTTGGTCGCTTGGTCACGGATGGCGGTCGGCGCTCACCGGCTGTCGGACGTGGTCGCGTCGATGGTGCTCGCCGCCGTGCTCATCCGCCCGGTGGAGGACCTCCTTCCCGACATCTTCTCGCGTCCGCACGGCAGCGACGATGCGGCTTCCTCGTCCGCCGGTCTGGAACGCCGTGGTCCGCTCGCGGCCGGGAACGCCTGAGCCGACGAAGCGGTGGCCCTGGTCCGCCTGTCGGGCCTTGGCAGGCCGGCTCGCGGACGGAGACATCCGCGGGCGCTGGCCCAGCGAAGTCGCGCCAGCGTCGTGGAGCGCGCGAGTCCTCTCGCGCTTTCGGGCCGGCCGCGAGAAGGCGCAGAAGACACAAGGACCGCAGCGGCTCCTTATGCGCCACCGGTGCCGTCCAGTAGCAAGACGTGCTTCCCAAAGCGGCAGAGGACTGCCGCAGTCCAAAACCTCGCGGAACTCCTCGCCGCCCCGGTGATCCGGACGCCCACGTCCGCGTGGGCCGTTGGCGGTGCCAGGGTGGTCCGGCGCACGTGGTCGGGCACCCACGGTCCGGTGGCGCGAACGGCCCCGAGGGGAAACCCGGTGAAGCGCCGCGCGGGCGGGCGAGGGCATCCGTTCCACGGCATCGTTCCGCCTGACCGCTACTCGGGTCTCATCGCCGGCTTGGGCCGCATCGTGCGGAGACTTTGCAGATACTGCCGGGCTTGGGCGTTCTTCGGGTCGAGCCGCAAGGTCTCTTGGAACTCCGCTGTCGCTTCGGCGATGGCGCCGGCCTTCGCGAGCGCCACGCCGTAGTTGAACCGGCCGGAAGCGTAGTTCGGCCGGAGCCGCGTGACCTCCTTGAACTCCGCCAAGGCCTTGGCCATGTCGCCCCGAGCGGCGTGCTCGATGCCGAGAAGGTAGTGCGGCTCCCAATATCCGGGTTGCAGGCGGATCG
>JANNAJ010000761.1:0-6065 GCA_031384285.1 Verrucomicrobiota bacterium | reverse complement strand
TGACATCCACATGATCCCTTCCGCAAGCACGCTGCCCCGGCACCTCCATGCTTGCGCAAAGCAGGCTGCCAAGCGCATCGGACGCCTCTCCCTCGCAGGCGTCGCCCTTGCATCGGGCATCATCGCGGCCGCCGCGGCGGTTCCCGAGTGGAAGCTCGACGCTTCCTTCCAGTCCGCCCTCGCTCCGGGTTCTTCGGTGATCGCGCTCACGCCCGCACCCGACGGGGCGATGCTGGTTGCCGGCCAACTCACCCTTCCTGGTCGAAGCGGTGGTGTGAACCTCGTTCGCCTCCTCTCCGATGGCTCGGCCGACCCGACCTTCTCAGCCCTCGTGGACAACGGGATCGGAGCCGTCCAGATCGATGGGAACGGCAGCATCTTTGTGTGCGGTTGGTCGCAACCTACCTTGGTGAAACTCAGGCCCGACGGCGTGCGCGACCTGACGTTCAAAGCCGGAAGCTCCGGCACCGGGGCGGGCTTCGATCCCGATCGGATCCCGCTCAGCGACCCTCGGTGGATCCTTCCACGGACCGACGGCAGCGTGATCATCGGCGGAAGCGACAGTCTCGGCTATCACGACCAGTTCGGACTGCTGCGGTTGAAACCGAACGGGACCGTGGACGAAGCCTTCATCAAAGGCACCGGCGTCGCCTACGGCTACACGGCCAACAACAATGCCGTGGTGTCGGTGGACGGAGGCCGGTTCGTCATCGGGGGCGATTTCGCCCATGTCCACGGAACTCCGAGCCAGAATCTCGCCCGGATCAACCCGGATGGATCTCTCGACACGAGCTTCAATCCGGGGACGGCCATCTGGGCCCCTGTGAACGGCTCGGCCCGAAGTGGGCGGGTCACCGCGCTCGCCGTCGAACACGATGGCAACCTGCTCGTGGCGGCGCATGTCTATCAGGACGGCTTCATCCAATCCGTCAACGTCCTACGGGTGAGACCGGACGGTTCTTTGGACGCCAAGTTCGCCTCCACCGGCACGACCGATGGCGACATCAATGCTCTCGGGACGCTTTCGGACGGAAGGATCATCGTCGCCGGCTCGTTCAGCACCTTCTCCGGGGTCCCTTGCGATTCGGTGGTCTGCCTGGATCCCGATGGGACCTTGCATTCGGTCTTCCCGCCCGGTCAGGCCGGAACGAGCAGCCTGGGTGGTCAGGCCACGTCGATCTCCGTGATGGGCGACGACCGCGTCTACGTGGGGGGTGCTCTTCCTTCGTCGGGTCTGAACCGGATCCGCCTCGATGCGCCAGCGTCGAAGCCGCCCGTGTTGACCCAGCAACCGGTCGGCCAGAGCCTGCTCGAAGGCCGCGAGCTGGTTTTGAATGTCGGGGCTGAAGCGGTTCCGCTGCCCACGATCCGTTGGAAACGCGACGGCGTCGAGATCCCTGGGCAGGAGGGACGTGTGCTTCGCATCCTCCGGGTCTCCACAGCCCTTGCCGGAGATTACACCGCCGTCCTCCGCAACGTAGAAGGAACCATCGAAAGCCAACCGGCCCGGGTGACCGTGTCCCCGTCTGAAGACCGGAACGGTGCCGTCGATCTATCGTTCGACCCGCCCCTGTCGTCGGGCGGGACCGTCCTCGATCTCCTCGACCTGGGCCCGGAAGGGGTCTTGGTCGCACGGGAGGATACCGTTGCCGGGCAGGTCGAGGTCACCCGTCACCGTGACACCGGAGCGATAGACCCGTCGTTCCGTTTGGCCCTCCGGTTCCCGCAGCTTCAACATCAGGTCCGCCTTGTCCGTGACGGCACCGACCGTTTCCTCGTGGCCGGCAGCTTCACCGAGGCCAACGCTACCCAGGTCCCGCCCATCATCCGCGTGGACGCAGCGGGGCAGCGGGATCTGTCGTTCGCGGCGACCTTCCACGCGGGAGCCGCCGTCAAGGATGTCCTCGTCCTGCCTTCCGGCGACCGGGTCATCGCCGGTGTGTTCACGAATGTGGGCGGACTCCCGCGCCAAGGAGTGGCCCGCCTGCGGTCGGATGGCGCGATCGACCCGTTGTTCGACCCGGGCACCTCGCTGGCGAAGATCCAGTTGTTACCAGCCCTTGGCTTCAACGCCGTGAGGTCGACTTCCGCGGGCGGGTTCATCCTGAGCGGATGGCATACGGCAGCCCGGTTGGACGGACACGGAGTCGCCACTCCGGTCTCGTATTTCAATTTTGGTGCCACCGGCCCACATGGCATCCAGATCAACACCGACGGAACCTTGCTGCTCGCCATCGGAACGGGGACGGTCGGAACGGGCGCCAACCTGTTCTCCGGGCTGGTCCCGCTGGCACCGGACGGCTCGATCGCGGCGAGCCCTCGGATCCGGGGTTCCGGAGCGAACATCACCGCGCTTGCCGCATTGCCCGATGGCCGCCTGTTGGCGGGCGGGGCCACCACGAGATCCGACGGCACCGCCGGACCGGGAATGGTGCGGTTCGATGCATCCGGGGTTCTCGACACCTCCTTCGACGTCGGCAACGGCATCGCCGGTTCGCTCAACGGCCTGATCCAGGTGATCGAACCCGCCTCCGCCGGCGGAGTCTGGGTCGCCGGTGACTTCGACCGGTTCGACGGGGTGGTCGTGCCGGGCGTCGTCCGGCTCCACGGGCCGATTCCGGTTCCTGCGCTCAACGTCACCCGCAAAGGAAACCAGGTCACCATCCAGACGACCCCGAAGCCCGGGCGTAGATATCGTCTGGCATACCGGGACAGCTTGGACTCGGGCGCTTGGTCCTTGCTGCCTGCCAGCACCGGTCAAGCGGGCCCGCTCACCCTCACCGATCCCGCCGCCACCGGGAACCAGCGCTTTTATCGCGTGGTCCAGGACTGACGAGCAGCCCGCTTGTCCTCGGACGGGTTCCAAGGCTTGGAAAACCGTTTTCGCTCATCGACGGTGGTGGTTCACTCGCCGCTCTCGAATGAAGATTCTCGTCCTCGGTTCCGGCGGCCGCGAACACGCCCTCGTCTGGAAGCTCGCCCAATCGCCGAAGGTCACCGCGATGTCGGTCGCTCCCGGCAACGCCGGTATCACCGCCGAACGTCTCGTCGCCAACGGCGCGCTCGTCCAGAACGTCGCCATCGGCGCGGAGGATGTCCCTGCCCTGCTCGCCTGGGCCCGCGAACACCGGCCCGACTTCACGGTGGTCGGCCCCGATGGCGCGCTGGCCGCCGGCGTGGTCGATGCCTTCCAGGCGGCGGGCTTCAAGATCTGGGGCCCGACCCGGCAGGCGGCGCGGTTCGAGGCGTCCAAGGCCTTCTCGCAGGATTTCATGGTCCGGCACGGCATCCCCACCGCGCGGTCGGGGACGTTCAGCGACCCCGTCGCCGCCAAGCGTTTCTGCGCGGAGCTCGGCGGACGTTGCGCCGTGAAGGCCGACGGTCTCGCCCTCGGCAAGGGCGTGCTGCTCGCGACCGACCTCCCCGGCGCGGAACGCGCGGTGGACGAGATCATGGTCGACCGCGCGTTCGGGACCGCCGGAGCGCAGGTCGTCGTGCAGGAACTGCTCGAAGGCATGGAGATCTCCCTGCACGCGCTGTGCGACGGCCGCACCGCGAAGCTCTTCCCCACGTCGCAGGACCACAAACGCGCGCTCGACGGCGACCTCGGCCTCAACACCGGCGGCATGGGCACGTACTCGCCCGCGCCGTTCCTCGACGACGCTCAGCTCGCCGATGTCGGCCACCGGATCCTCGGCCCGTGGCTCGCCGGTTGCGCGGCGGACGGCATCGATTTCCGCGGCCTGCTCTATCCAGGCGTGATGCTCACAGCTTCCGGCCCGAAGGTGATCGAGTTCAACGCCCGCTTCGGGGACCCGGAGACGCAGGTGTACCTGCCGCGCCTGGAGAACGACCTCGTCGACCTGCTGCTCGCGAGCGCCGAAGGCCGGCTCGACGCGGTCGGGCTGCGGTGGTCGTCGGATGCCTGCGTCTGCGTCGTCGTCGCCAGCGGCGGCTATCCGGGCCACTACGAGAAGGGCAAGCGCATCCATGGTCTCGACGACGTCGCCGCGCTACCGGACGTGAAGGTCTTCCATGCCGGCACGACGCTGAAGGACGGCCAAATCGTCACGAACGGCGGCCGCGTGCTCGGCGTGACCGCCTGGGCGCCGACGCTCGCCGGTGCGCGGGACAAGGCCTACGCCGCGGTGGACAAGCTCTGCTTCGAAGGCATGCACTTCCGCCGCGACATCGCGGCGAAGGGATTGAAGTAGAACGATGGTTGCCAGCCCGCGCCATAGATGGGTCACGGGGCATAGCGCCATTCCCCGGCGACCTTTTTGAACTTCGCCAACGTCTCCTCCCGGAACTTTGAGACTCCGTTGTCCTCATCGCGGGTGTGCAGCACAAAGGTCGTCTCCTCCTCGGTGGAATCCCGCTTCCAATCCAACCGCAACGCGTCACGGCCTTGCATCTCTTCGCGGAGCATTTCCGCAAGCTCTTGTTCGGATTTCTGCGACATCGATTGCCGCGCCTCGGGGGTGAGGCTCGCTAGGAACGTCTTCACATCGCCTTGGCTCATGGCCCAGAACACCGACTGGAAGGCAGCTTCCGGCGTCGCATACCCGGTGAAGGTCCATGCCTCCTTGGGCAAAGCCTCTGGCGGCGAAACCTGGGCCGGCCCGTTGGCGGCCACCGGTGTGTTCCGTGGAGCTTGGCGCTGTTTGCGAAGTTCAGTCACCTCGCCTCGTAGCCTGAGGAGTTCGGCGGTGTCGCGCTTCAAGCGCTGGTTGTCCTCGCGCAATTGGGCCAGTTCACCGAGGGCGTCGGCACGTTCGCGGGCCAGTTGCTCGACGCGCTCGGCCAACGACGTCGGCTGCTGCCGCAGCAAGCGGACTTGGTGGATCCCGGCACCGACGGCGATAGCGACAGCAGCGGTGACAACGGTTTTCTGAAGGATGGTCATGGCAAGTGCGGTTGGGACGGCAGTGGCGACCAGGGTGGTTCCGACAGAGGCAACCGTGGCGACCGAGATCGCCGCAGCCAGCCCGACCGGCGCGGCCTGGACGGCGTTGGCGGAGACGGCGACGACGATCCCGCTCGCGCCGACGGCGACACCGCGATCGGCGAAGAATCCGCGCAGCCGTTCCACCGCGCGGCTGACCCGTTTTTGCGCTGCGTCGTCGGATGTGCCGAGGGTTTGCCCGACTTCACGGAGGGATCTGTTCTCGAAGTAGCGGAGCAGAACCGCAGTGCGGTCGGTTTCTTCCAGTGCGGACATCGCCTCATCGAGCAGCGGTTCGATGTGCGTCCAGTCGGCGGTGTTGGCGTTCAGGGTGTCCATCTCGATGGCGATCTGTTCGCGGAGTTGGCGGCGGGCTTCACGGCGGACGACATCAACGGCGGTGCGGCGCGTGACCTGATAGAGCCACGCGGTGAGGACAGTATCGGACGCGAGCCGGTCCGCGCTGCGGGCGAGGTCGGTGAAGACGGATTGCGCGACTTCCTCGGCGAGTTGCCGGGAGCGGACCTGGCGGAAGGCGGCGGAATGGACAAGGTCGAGGTGGCGGCGGACGATCTCGGCGAAGGCGTCTTCGGCGTGGTGCCGGACGTAGCGCTCGATCAATTGCAGGTCGTTGTCGCTCATTGTCACAAGCCTATCGCCACCGGCTGGCGAAATCCGACAAGACTTTCCGTGGAGTCTCGATCTTGGAAACGGAGGTCGAACCGCAGATGGACGCGGATGGCGAAGGCGTCCAGCGAGGGAACCGGGGTTACCCGGCCGGCGGACATCGCTTTCGGTTTCAACTCATTTCCTGAGGCTTGTTCATCTGCGTCCATCCGCGCCTGGGCACCGACGCTCGCCGGTGCGCGGGACAAGGCCTACGCCGCGGTGGAAAAGCTCTGCTTCGAAGGCATGCACTTCCGCCGCGACATCGCCGCGAAGGGGTTGAAGTGAGGCACAACCGTCTTCCCGATGCCCTCGGGACGGTGTTCCCAGAGTAGGAGGTCGCCGGCGTCCTCGACGGGAGGTCCGCCAAAGGCCTGGCCGCCCGCCGCGCGGAACATCCCCTTGCGAGGTCCCCGGTTCACCGGCCTTCGGCGGCCGCCCTGGGGCGGCGGAC
>JANNAJ010000742.1:0-5417 GCA_031384285.1 Verrucomicrobiota bacterium | reverse complement strand
CGGCTCGAACGAAGGATTGGATCAAATCTTGATGAACCAAGTCGGGAATCTATCCTGACGGCTGATGAAGCTGTCTGTCCGCGGCGAGTATGCTTTGCGAGCGCTCCAGGTCTTGGCGCAGCACGCGGGCGATGCGGTCGTCCCGATGCAGACCATCGCGACCGAGCAGAACATCCCGCGGCGGTTCTTGGAGCAGATCCTCCATGGTCTGAAAGCGGCCGGCGTGGTCGAGAGCCGTCGGGGCATCACCGGCGGATATCGCTTGGCCCGGCCGGCGTCGGAGATCCCGCTGGCGACGATCATCCGGCACGTCGACGGCGCTCTCGCGCCTCTGAGCTGCGTGAGCCACCAGTTCTACGAGAAATGCTCGTGCCCGGACGAGGCCCGGTGCGCGTTGCGATCGGTGATGAAGGAGGTCCGCGACACCGTCGCCGCGATGATGGAACGGATGACCCTCGCCGATCTGGTCGCGCGGGCGGAAGCGCTCCAAGCGCGGCCCATGGAGCCGGTCGACTTCGTGATCTGACCCGCCTCCCCGGCCGGCAGAGGTGCCACGGGCATCGCGGTCCCGCGTGACGCGAACTTCGTTTGCCGGGCCGTCCGCGGCGTCCTACTTGTGGCGGCCATGAACTACAACGCTCCCGACCTGGCCCTCCATCCTCCCCGCAGCGCCCGCGTGAAGCTCGGCGGCTTCGTCATCCTGCCCCGGATGATCGACAAATGCCGCGCCACGCTCGTCGGCACGAACGGTGAGTACCATTACGATTGTCCGCTCGACCGGCGGTTCCTCCGCTTCGCCGGGATCACCGCCGATGCCTTCAAGACCGAGGTCGCCGCGGGCAAGGGCGATGGCGAGCTCCTGGTCTGGATCGAAGCCGCCTCCACGACCAAGCCGAGCGAGTGGGAGATCGAGCAGTGGAGCGCCTTCCAATCCGCCCGCATCGTGACCGACGTCGAGACGCGCGATTTCTACAACGGCCTGCACAAGGCGGCCGGCGAGAAGCGCGAGGACATCGGCACGTGGTTCGAGCTGCTCGACCTCGACGATTACGTGAGCTACGGCGGCAAAGCCTGAAGCTCAGCCGGCGTCCCCGGTCCACGTCCTCCGTGGCGCGGGCCGGGTCGCGGCTCGACGCCCTTCGGCGTCATCTGCTACCACCCCGCCGTGCGTTCCGAACTGCTGGGTTCCATCCGCCGCATCGTCGTCAAGCTGGGCACCGGCGTCCTCACGGACAGCCGCAAGCGCCCGGACCAGGTGCAGTTCGCCCAGCTGGTGGCGCAGATCGCGGCGTTGCGCGCGGCCGGCAAGGAGGTCGTGCTCGTCACCTCCGGCGCCGTCGGCGCGGGCATGGGTGTGCTCGGCCATGAACAGCGTCCCGCCGCGCTCGCCGAACGGCAGGCCTGCGCCGCGGTCGGGCAATCCCGGCTGATGGCGATGTACGAGGGGCTCTTCCGCCACTACGAGCTGGCGGTCGGCCAGGTGCTGCTCACCCATGAGGACCTCGCGGACCACACCCGGCATCTCAACGCCCGCAACACGCTGCTCACCCTGCTCAAGCACGGCGTGGTGCCCATCATCAACGAGAACGACGCCGTGTCCGTCACCGAGCTGAAGTTCGGCGACAACGACAAGCTCTCCGCCCTCGTCGCCAGCCTCCTTCCTGCCGATCTGCTGGTCATCCTCACCACCGCGGACGGCCTGCTCCAAGATTTCGGCAAACCCACCGAGAAGCGGCTCACGGTCGTCGATCGCATCGACGACGCCATCGAGGACATGGCCGGCGGCACCACCAGCGTCACCGCGACCGGCGGCATGGCCACGAAGATCCTCGCGGCGAAGACGGTCGTGCGCTCGGGCATCCCTCTCGTCATCGCGCCGGGGCGGAAGTTCGACGTCTTGGCCCGCATCCTCGCCGGCGAGGACGAAGGCACGTTCTTCGTGCCGAACCCGTCGCGGCTCACGAGCCGCAAGCGCTGGATCGCCTTCTACCATCACGCCGCGGGCACGCTGGTCGTCGACGACGGCGCGAAGCGGGCGCTCCGCGACCAGTCGCGCAGCCTGCTCGGGCCGGGCATCAGCCGGATCGAAGGCGAGTTCGGTGCCGGCGACGTCGTGCGCATCTGCGACACCGTCGGCCACGAGTTTGCCCGCGGCCTCGCCCGGGTCGGCGCCACCGAACTCCGCGCCGGAGCGGCCTCCCGGCGAGAAGTCGTCCACCGCGACGACCTCGTGGTCCTGTGAACCCCGGCCCGAACAGCGCCGCTAGCGCGAGGTCCGAATGCTGAACGCAGCCCACTGACCACTGATCACTGACCGCTTCCCTCGAAATTCCCATGCCCAAGCCTCCATCCAAGAAACTCCCGCCCATCCGCCAGCTCCTGGAGATCATGGCAGCCCTGCGCGCGCCGGACGGTTGTCCGTGGGACCGCGAGCAGGACCACCGGACGCTGCGTTGGCACGCGGTCGAGGAAGTCTACGAGCTGCTCGACGCCGTCGAGGCGGGCGACGACCACGAGATGGCCGAAGAGCTCGGCGACCTGCTGCTCCAAATCGTCTTCCACGCCCAGCTCGGACGCGAGCGCGAGGCCTTCGATTTCGACGCCGTCTGCCAGCGTCTGGTGGACAAGCTGGTCCGCCGGCATCCGCACGTCTTCGGCGACGTGAAGGTCGCGGGCATCGACCAGGTGTGGGCCAACTGGGAGCAGATCAAGCGCGGCGAGAAAGCCG
The DNA here is from genome assembly GCA_031384285.1 of Verrucomicrobiota bacterium. GTDB lineage: Bacteria > Verrucomicrobiota > Verrucomicrobiia > Limisphaerales > UBA9464 > CAIVQB01. The sequence goes on along the minus strand of JANNAJ010000742.1, from coordinate 2,689 downwards.
GCTCGAAGCACGAGCGCAAGTCGGCGCTCGACGGCGTCCCGGCCCGCCTGCCGGCGCTGATGCGCGCGCAGAAGCTCGTCAAGAAAGCCGCCAAGGCGGGCCTCGCGGCCGACGACATCGAGACCCGTTCCGAGAAGACCGGACGTCCGGCGACGAAGCGCGACGTGGCGCAGGCTTTGTTCTTCATCGCGCAGCATTGCCAAACGAAAGGCTGGTCCGCCGAGGAACTGCTCCGCCAGGAGACGAAGCGGCGCGAACAGGAGTGGCGCAAGGCCGAGCGCAAGGCGGCCAAAGCCGCCGGACCCGCCAAACCGTCCGCGGCCTGACCCGATTCCGCTGTGTCCGTCGACGCCGCTGTGGTCCACTCTTTCCGCATCTTGCGCCCATGAACGACCCTCGCTACGCCAAGCTCGCCGACCTGCTCATCAACTATTCCTGCGACCTCCAGAAGGGGGAGCACATCCTGCTCGATCTCGTGGACTTGCCCGACGAGATGGGCGTCGCCTTGATCCGCGCGGCCCGCAAGGCCGGCGGGACGCCGTTGGCCGAGGTGCGCCATTCGCGCATCAACCGCGAGCTGGTCCGCGGCACCGACGAGGCCCACGCCAAGACCGTGCGCGACATTGAGCTGGCGCGGATGAAGAAGATGCAGGCCTACCTCGCCATCCGCGGCGCGCACAACGCGAGCGAATCGGGCGACGTCCCGGCGGACAAGCTGCAGATGTACTCGAAGACGCTCCGCCCGGTGCTCGACCATCGGGTGAACAAGACCAAGTGGTGCGTCCTGCGCTGGCCGACGCCCTCGATGGCGCAGGCCGCGAACATGAGCACCGAGGCGTTCGAAGATTTCTACTTCGACGTCTGCACGATGGATTACCGCAAGATGGCCAAGGCGATGGCGCCGCTCGTGGACCGCATGGCCAAGGCTGACCAGGTCCGCCTCGTCGCGCCCGGCACCGACCTCCGCTTCAGCATCAAGGGCATCGGCGCCAAGCCGTGCGAGGGCACTCGCAACATCCCCGACGGCGAGGTCTTCTCCTGCCCGGTGAAGGATTCGGTCGAAGGCGTCATCGCCTTCAACACGCCGACGCTCTATTCGGGCACGAAGTTCGAGGGCATCCGGCTCGGGTTCAAGGCGGGCAAGATCGTGAAGGCGACCGGTTCCAACGAGAAGAAGCTGAACGAGATCCTCGATACCGACGCCGGCGCCCGCTACATCGGCGAGTTCAGCCTCGGCTTCAACCCGCACATCCAGTCGCCGATGTGCGACATCCTCTTCGACGAGAAGATCGCCGGCTCGCTGCACTTCACGCCGGGTCAGGCGTACGAGGACTGCGACAACGGGAACCGCTCCGCCGTCCACTGGGACATGGTGCTCATCCAGCGTCCCGAATGGGGCGGCGGCGAGGTGTGGTTCGACGGCGAGCTGATCCGCAAGGACGGCCGTTTCCTGCCGAAGAACCTGCTCGGCCTGAATCCCGAGAAGCTGCGGTAGCACCGCGCCGGCCGGCTCACTCCGGCTCACTCCGGCTTGCTGGCGACCTTCGTGTGGTCGGGGCCGGGCACCGCCTTCATCCGCTGGCGCAGCAGGTCGGCGCGGAAAGCGTCGCGCGCCTCGGCGTCGAGCTTCTCCGGATGGCCGATCTGCAGATGCGCCGGCTGGCTGCACAGGAACAACTCGTCCACCAGCGACTTCGGGGTGGGGCCGAACATGCCGAGGTCCACGCCGAGGCGGAGGAGGCTGAGCAGGTTCATCGTCTCCTTCGACGAGATGCTGTGGGATTGCGAGAGCACGCCGTAGGCGCGGCCGATGTGGTTGAAGACCACCTTCGGTTTCTCCGCGACCTGCTTGAGCCGGGCGTTCTCCTCGTGCTCGATGATCTGGAGCAGGACCTTGTTGAGCCGCTCGACGATGTCGCTCTCGGATTCGCCGAGCGTCATCTGGTTCGACACCTGGAAGATGTTCCCCAGCGCCTCGGTGCCTTCGCCGTAGAGGCCGCGCACCGCGAGGCCGAGCTTGTTCACGGCCTGGATGATCTGGTTGATCTGCTCCGCGAGCACCAGGCCCGGCAGGTGCAGCATCGCGCTCACGCGGATGCCGGTGCCGAGGTTCGTCGGGCAGGCGGTGAGGAAGCCGTAGCGTTCGGCGTACGCGACCTCGACGCGCTCCTGCAGCGAGCTGTCCACGGCATCGATGGCGAGCCACGCCTGCTTGAGCTGGAGTCCGGGCCGGAGCGCCTGCATGCGCAGATGGTCCTCCTCGTTGACCATCACGCACACCGTCTCCTCCTGGTTGAGCACGAAGCCGCTGCCGGCGTTCTTCGCGGCGTGCTCGCGCGAGATGAGATGGCGCTCGACGAGCAACTGCTTGTCCATGGCGCTGAGCTTGTCCATGGCCTCGGCGAACGGCGCCTCGCCCATCTGCGGCAATCCCGCCACCGCGGGCATGAGCGCCTCGAACGCCTTCAGGCGGTCGGCCTTCTTGGCGTGGCCGGGGAAGGGGAGGCCCTTGAGGTTGCGCGCGAGCCGGACGCGGCTGGAGAACACGATCTGGTCGTGCGGCCCGGTGCGCTTGCAGGCCTCGGCCGGTGTGATGAGGAAATCGAGGACGTTCATGGGGGAAGGTCTATAACAACGTCGGACAAGCCCAGATGAAGAGCGTCCAAACTGCGACGGCAATCCCGAAGAG
>JANNAJ010000734.1:0-7457 GCA_031384285.1 Verrucomicrobiota bacterium | reverse complement strand
ACGTTGGAAGACAGCTTGGAGCTTCTTGCCGAGCGCGCCCACGGCAAGGGCATCGAGCTCGTTCTTTCCCTGGCGGACGGCCTGCCGACCAAACTGCGCGGGGACCCGGGCCGGTTGAGGCAGGTGCTGCTGAACCTGGTGGGCAACGCGGTGAAGTTCACGGACCAAGGTGAGGTGGTCGTCGCTGTCTCCCACATCGCCGTCGGTCGCGACACGGGTGACCTGCGCGTCGAGGTGCGCGACACCGGCATCGGACTCTCGGCGGCGGCCCAAGCAAACCTGTTCCAGCCGTTCTTCCAACCGGACGCGGCGGCGAACCGGCGCTATGGCGGTACCGGCCTCGGACTGGTCATCTCCAAGCGATTGGTCGAGCTGATGGGCGGCCAGATCGGCCTCGAGAGCGCGCCGGGGAAAGGCTCCACCTTCTGGTTCACCGTGCGTCTGAAGCGCCGCGAGGAGGCCGCGCCGCAAGCATCGCGCTGGCCTTTGCTGGCCGGGGTGCGCGTGCTGGTCGCCGTCGGCAGCCCGTCGGCGCGCCGGGTCCTCGCGGAACAGCTGCGTGCGTGGGGCATGGTGATCCACGGCCGATCCGCCACCGGCACCGGCGCGTTGGCGTTGCTCAACCAGGACACCGGTTCCGCCGAGGCCTGCGACATCGTCGTGGTCGACACCCGGCTGGAGGACATGGAGGGGGCGGACCTGGCGCGAGCCATCAAGGAACTGGATCGGGAGGATGGACTTCCCGTGGTGCTGCTCGCGGACGTAGGCCAACGCCTCGAGCCCTCCGAGCTCGAGGCCGCCGGGATCGCGGCATGGCTGTGCAAGCCCGCCAAACACGACCTGCTCGGAGACCGCCTGAGCAGCCTTTTGCGCTCCGCGGACGGACCGATGCCGGCATCGGAGATCCTGCTCGAACCACGGACAGGCAACCCGAAGGCAGCCGTCGCGGAACCCGTGATTCCTGGCGATCTCCGGGTACTGCTCGCCGAGGACAACCCCACCAACCAGAAGCTGGCGATCCACTTCCTCCAACGTCTCGGCCTGACGCCCGATCTCGCGACCAACGGCCTCGAGGTGCTGTCCGCCTTCGAACGGCAGCACTACGACGTCGTCCTCATGGATTGCCATATGCCGGAGATGGACGGGTACGAGGCGACCCGACGGCTGCGCCAAGACCGCCGGTTGTCCGGCGAAGTCCGCATCGTGGCGTTGACCGCGGCCGCGATGACCGGCGACCGCGACCGTTGCTTGGCGGCGGGGATGGATGATTACCTGACAAAGCCGCTCCGGCTCGAAGACCTGCGTCTGACCCTCGTCCGGCATCTGGTGACGAACCGCCCGGCCTCCTCCTCCGGCCTCTCGTCGTCGACCCAGGGCGCGATCACCAAGGAATCCAACACCGCTGCCCACCTCGACCATTCCGCGCTCACCGAGATCATCGGCGAGGACGCGGTCCACGGCCGCAAGCTGCTGGTCGAGTTGCTGTGCCTCTACCTCCGCGGATCCCCGGAACAACTGGGGCGGATGGCGTCGCAATGTCGGGACAAGCAGTTCGAGGCGCTGCGCGAGACCGCGCATTCCCTGAAGGGCAGCAGCGCCACCCTCGGCGCGGGGCGCTTGGCGCAGCTTTGCCGTCGTCTGGAGATCGTGGCCCATGAAGGCGATCTGGCCGGCTCCAAGGCCCTGGTCGAGGGCATCCGGGAAGAGTTCGCCACCGTCGCCGGCCTCCTCGAGAAGGAGAAAGCCGCTGCTTTGGCGTGAAGGCTTCCGGTACGGACGCAGCGGTTCAGTGCCGGTCCTGGTCCTGGAGCTCGCGGCCGAGCCAGCAGCGATGCATCACCGCGAGGTAGAGGAGAACCAGGGCGACACAGGAAGCGGATATGAACAGGTTGATGATCATGGCAGGATATCTTCGGGATCTTGCCGGCGCCGACCGCCACACTCGTGACCGCCGACCGGCGCCACCATCCATGTCCTATCATCTGACTCCGCGCTTCCCAGGATCTGGCGCAGTCCAACCTCGGATTGGCATCCGATCCTTGCGGCACCTGACGAAGGTGGTTCGGTCGCCACGGATCCTCCGAGGGATGCTTACCGCGGTTTCTTGCGGGATCTTCCTCGCAGCCCGGGCCGAGAAGATCGAGCTGGGGATCGGTGCGGCACTGTCGGAGTCCGTGATCAGCGGCTCCATCGACACCCGGATCGGTGTCCAAGCAGTCCCTGAGCCGTCGACGAAGGTGCTGGTCGCGGTCGCAGGGGTGGCGGTGGGCATCTTTGCCCTGCGAGGCCGGCGGCGGTGAAACGCCCCGGCGACGTCGATCATCGGCCTGCGGAACAGGAGCCTCGTGACCGCCGCCGATCAGCGGCGAGCGACGAGACCGGCCGGCGCCGCGGATCTTTCCGCGGCGATCTGGGACTTCGGCCCGAACGGGCCGAAGGTCTCGTTGGCCACCGTCGTGATGAGGGAGATCACGGCCAAGATGACGCAGAGCCAAGCGAAGCGTCTCGCGGTCTCGCGGAACTCCATCATCGGCGGTGTCTTGTGGGTGGTCTCGGTCATGGCGCTTTCGATGGAGAGATTTGCACAGAAATCCAGCTCAGGACGCTAGCCCCTCATGCCTAGGTACTCTCCTGAAAGACCCCCAGATCTTGCTATGTGAACCCCGGGGGCCGCTCTCAGGTCGCCGATCGTCGCGAGGGCCCGACGGGGCATCGGCAGCGGTAGAAACAAGCGCGTTTCAGACGCGCTTCGGTGGGGTGAGGGAATGGCGGCCGGTCTCCTGTGCGAAGACCAAGGCGAGCGCCAGGGCATCGGCCGCATCCGGCTCCGGCGTCTCGGCAAGATCGAGCATGCGCTGCACCATCTTCGCGACAGCTAGCTTCTGCGCACCACCGTGGCCCACCACCGCTTGCTTCACCTTGCGCGGCGCGATCTCAAAGATCGGCACCAAGGCCTCGGCGATGACAGCCAACGCCGCCCCGCGCGCCTCTCCCATGATCAGCGCGGTCTGCAGGTTCTGCGCAAAAAAAAGGCCTTCCACCGCGCAGACGTCGGGCTTGTGGAGCCGGACCAGGTCGCGCAACGAACCCGCGATGTGGCCCAGACAACGAGAGCGGGTCCACGACGACGGGCAGCGGAGCGTGCCGCAAGCGATCAGGACCGGACGCGGCTTCACGACACGCACGAAGCCGAAACCGGTGCCGCGCAACGACGGGTCGAGACCGATGATGGTCCCGCCGGACGGGACCATCAAAGCCTCGGGCGCGGGGACCTTCGCGCCGGCCGAGGCTTTCTTCCCGCCCGCCAACCGGCGCTGCAGCTCATCGAACTGTTGGGCGGTGATGGCCAAAGGCAGGAGGCGCTAACGGGGTTGCGGGAAGATCTGGTAGAGCAGGAGATAGATCACGACGCCGGTCACCGACACGTAGAGCCAGACCGGCAGCGTCCAGCGCGCGATCTGCTTGTGCAGCTCGAAACGTTCCCTGATCGCGCGTTGGAAGGTCAGCGTCACGAGCGGCAGGATGGCGAACGCACCGACCAGGTGGGTGACGAGGATCGCCAGATAGATCGGCCGGAACCACGCCGGATCGGTGAAGCTCGTGTGGGCGCGTCCGTGGAGCTTCTGCATCTGGAAGTGGTAGGTCAGGTAGCAGGCCAGGAAGAGCGTCGATGTGACCAACGCGCCGACCATGCAGTTGCGGTGCGCGATGCGCCGGCCGGCCTTGATGTGGCGCCAACCCAGCACGAGCAGCACGGTGCTGAGGCCGTTGAGGGACGCGTTGACGGCCGGGAGATCGGAGAGGGTCATAGGTTCGTCTCGCGGAGAAGTTGCCGGATATGGGCGGCGATCTTCGCTTCGGCATCCGGTTCCTCGCCGTGCACGACGGCGCGCAGGCGTCCTGCCTTGTCGAGCACCGCGAAGTCGGTCGAGTGGATGAACAGATCGGCGAGCGGAACCGGAGGAGGGCCGGCGTTCTCGAGCAGGTTGAACTTCAGGTCCTCGGTGGCGAACCGGTAGAGCTCGGCCTTGTCGCCCGTGAGCAGCCACCACTTTCCGTCGTCGACGCCGAACCGCTTTCCGTAACGGCCCAGGACCTCCGGCGTGTCATTGCCCGGATCAGCGGTCAAGGTCAGGAACCGCACCCCGGGGCCGACCGCGGCTTGGACCCGGGCCATCTGCTGCATCAGCTTCGGGCACTGCGTGGGGCACCGGCTGAACACGACGTTGGCGACGCTCACCCGGCCCTTCAGGTCGGCGAGCGAGACCGGCCGGCCAAGTTGGTTCGTCAGGACGAACGACTTCACCTGGCCGACCACCGGCAACGGTGCCTTGCGGCTTTCGGTGAAGACGTAGATGGCGACGATGCCGGCGAGAGCGGCGATCAACGCGGCCCACAGGGTCTTCTGGAATCGATCGTCCACAGCCTGGTTAAACTAAAAGGCCGCTGGAGTTTCTCCAGCGGCCGAATTCAGGGACATCCGTTCACTCGAAGCCACCGCCGCCGCCGCCAGCCTTGGCTTTCTCGGCGAACCATTTGTCGAACTCGGCCTGCTCGACGACCTTGAACTCGCCACGCATGGTCGAATGCAGGTTGCCGCACAGCTGGGCGCAGGTGATCGTGTAGTCGCCGACCTTGGTCGGCTTGAAATGGACGGGGATGCTCATGCCCGGGATGGCGTCCTGGGTCACGCGCATCGCCGGCAGCTTGAAGCAATGGATCACATCCATGCTGGAGATCTTGCAGATGACCTCCTTGCCGACCGGGATGAGGAACTTCTCGCGGAGGCAGGTGATGTCGTCCTTCGCGCCCGCATCACCGGAATCGAGGCCGAACGGATTGGTCGAGCTGGCGAACTTGACATCCTGTTTGCCCCACTTGTTGTCCGGACCAGCGTAGTGCGCGTTCCAGGCGAACTGCTGGCCCATGATCTGGATCACGGTCGCGTCCTTCTCCTCCGGGAACTTGTCGACGGATTTGGCCCAGAGCGGCACGGCGAAACCGAGCAGTAGCAGGCCTTCGATCGCGGCCACGCCCACTTCGGCATAGGTCGAGAAGTGGGAGCGGGCACCGACGTAGTCGGCCTTCGGGTTGGCAGACCGGCGATGCTTGAAGACGGCGATGACGAAGAACGCCAGCCACCCGACGAACAGCGCCGCCATCAACAGATGGACGTAGATCAGCAGTTCGTCGAGCCCCTTGCCGTGGGAGGAGGCGACTTCGGGGAGGAAAAGGAGCTTCGAGAAGAATTCCATAGGACGGGCTGGGAAAAGATCAGGATTCGGGGACGGCAGTAGGTTCTGGGAGCTGGGCGTCGGGCATCTGGCCCGCGCGGCGGACGATGTACACGAAGAACGTGGCGATCAGGCCGAGCATGGTCGTGATGACGACGAGCAGGGAGAAGATCCCGTAGTTCATGCCGGCCGCCAAGGCGGAGTCGGACCTACCAAAGCAGGCGGCGCAGCCCAGCACGCGCAGCGGTACGACCGCGGCGAGGCCCAGAGCGATGATGGCGGACCGGAGTTTCACAGGTAGCTGATGTGTTTGAGCTTCCTCAGGAAGTAGCGCCCGTAGACCAGCAGCGCGGCGGCCGAGGCGAGCGCGACGGCTCCCCACACCAGATCCATCGACGAATCGCTCCGGCGGTAGTTGCCGAAGCACCACGCGGTGAGACCGAGCATCAGCAGGACCGACGCCGTGACGAAGACCAGATGGAAGGCCTTAAGGGACATAGTGGATCTTTTGGGTGGAGCCGCGGGGCAGGTCGGCATCGCTCCAGAGGATGAGCCCGACCATTCCGACGAGGAATGCGGCCGTCGTGGCCAAGACCAGGTAGATCATCTTCTTCTCGGACAAGAGATGCATGAAATAGCCGGCGACCAAGAACGCCTTGATGCTGGCGATGAACAGCGCGACCGCGATGGTCAGGGCGACGCTGTTGAACTCCCAGTAACGGGCCAGGACCGTCACGATGGTGCCGACCAGCAGCGCGGCGCCGATCACGAAGTAGATCTTGTTGTGCCCGGCGTGGTCGTGGCCGTGGTCGTGCGCCTCTGCGGCGCCGGTGTGAGGATGGTCGCTCATGGGGAATGGGAGAATATCGGGGTCAGAGGAGGTACACGACGGGGAACAAGAAGATCCAGACTAGGTCGACGATGTGCCAGAACAGGCCGGCGACCTCGACCCGGTTGGTGTACCGCTCCGGATCGGTCTTCCACATGCCATCGCCGACGAAGGCGATGTAGGCCATCACGATCGCGCCGCCGAGCACGTGCAAACCGTGCAGGAACGTCATCGTGAAGTAGATCGCGAAGAAGGTCCCCGTCTTGGGGATGAAAGCCTGGAGCAGCGCGATGTCGGCGGTCTTGATCTCCCGGGCGGCATGCTCGCCGGCGCCGTGCCCGCCCGCCTTGGCCTCCGCCTCCGCGTGGGACTCGTGCTTGAAGCCGACCGGATAGCGGAACTGGTTCGGCACGTCGACATGCACCTTGATCGACTCGAGCTTCTTCGCCTCGACCGTGGCCAGGTTCCAGAAGCGCGGACTCTTGCCGTCGATGTCGAGATGGCCCGTCACCGCGGTGCCGTCCTTCAACCGGATGACGTAGTGGGTGAACTTCTCGTTGTACTCGTAGCTCTTGATGGCCAAGAAGCCGAGCGCGCAGAGGATGGTCGCCGCCATGAACTTCTTGAACTTCGGCAGGTTGCCCTCCTTGAGCGACGCCCAGGCGAGCAGGACCGTCACCGACGAGATGATGAGCACCGCGGTGTTGAAGGTGCCGATGGGGATGTTGAGCAGGCCATGGGGCCACGCGGTCGCGACATCCGGCCAGAAGCCGTCGGGCGCGCCGACGCGGAGCAGGATGTAGGAAGAGAAGAACGCGCCGAAGAGCATCACCTCGGATGCGAGGAACAGCCAGATGCCGACCTTGGCGTTGTAGAGGCCCGTGTCAGGACGGGGTTTTACCGTGTAGGGGATATCCATGGACGAGAAGAGTGGGAGGTTCAGGCCAAGGGACCGTTCAGGTTTTCTGTCCCTGCGGGATGAAGTCTTTCGCGGCACCCGGGACGCTGTATTCGTAAGGGCCGCGGTACACGACCGGCTCGGTCGCGAAGTTGCCGTGCGGAGGAGGCGTCGGCGTCTGCCAATCGAGCGTGGTGGCCTGCCACGGGTTGTCGGACTCGACCTTCTTGCCGATGAAGAGACTGGCGAAGAAGTTCCAGATGAAAGGCAACTGGAAGATCAGCAGGCCCAGAGCCGCGTGGGTGATGAACTTGTTCAGCCACAGGATCCCGGGATCGACACCGTTGCCGAAGTAGGTCGCCCCGCCGTCGTACATGCGCCGGCTCATGCCGCGCAGACCTTGGACGAACATCGGCGCGAATATGAGGTTCATGCAGACCAAAGACCCGTAGAAGTGGACCTTGCCCCAGAACTCGCTCATGAAACGGCCGGTCGC
>JANNAJ010000726.1:0-2501 GCA_031384285.1 Verrucomicrobiota bacterium | reverse complement strand
CCCCCACTCTGGGGTACCGACGGGCTGCTTCCGCGACCACACCCGATTCCAGCTTCTTCCATTCGGTTTGGGAGGCACCATCGGTGCTTCGGCCGCGCAAAATCGACTCCAATGCCGAAACGGCATTCATCTTCACCTCAGGTACGTCGTGCGCCCATGCCTCCAGCAACGCGGGGATAGCCGATTCTGCATTCGACCCCATCTGGCGGAGCGCCACCGCAGCGTAATTGCGACGCTCTGTCGGCCAAACCAAATCAGCCACTAATGGCCGACTTACCGCATGCTGCCGCAGATAGCCGATGACCATCTGCCGAACACCAAATCGATCATAACTTAGTTGCTGCGTCAGGTACGGAACCGCGTTCGGCTCTATCTCGGCGAAGGCTGCGTAAGCATCAGCGGACCTGCTTGCCTTCGGGGTGCCACCATAGACACCAGAACACAAATCCCAATACCAGACGCTGATCGGCTTTCCTCGGTGATCTGGGACACTGGGGCCGCGAAGCAGGGTCAAGCACGCGGTCAAGAGAAGCGCACTCGCTCCGATCAACGCCAATATCGATTTGGTCTCGTTCATCGCAAAGTTGTGTCGACCATCTAGGCCCAAGCCCAAGCTCAACGACTTGGCCCGCGAGAGGTGTGAATTCCAACCGCGAGGTGATTGCCGGGTTAGATGCCATGAAGTGTTGCGCGGCGCGGGGCGTACAGGCACCCGTGCTGGTGTATGAACAAAAGCGCATCCCCACATGACTCGGTCACTGCAACCGCAACCCCGGCCGCTGGCAAGCCCGGCGAACGGCTCCGCTACGTCCTGGGACTGGACGTGGACCTGCACTTCGCCGTCACGGCGATCCAGTGCGGCCACGGGGCGATCAAGCCGGCGCAGAAGCTCACTCGGCCCCAGCTCTTGAAGTGGGTGCGCGAGCAGATCGCCGCCGGGCACGAGGTCCACACGGTGTACGAGGCCTGCGGCTTCGGCTACACGCTGCACGAGGAGCTCTCCGCGGCCGGCGCCCGGTCGCTGGTGACCACGCCGACGCGGCTTTCGCCGGAACGGCGCCGGAAGAACGACCGGCTCGACGCCCGGGAGCTGTGCGTGCGGTTGGCCCGCCACCTGGACGGACATGCCCACGAACTGCACCCCATCCGCATCCCGACGAAGGCCGAACGCGAACGCCGTGAACTGGGGCGGCAGCGGGACTTCTGGGTACGGGAAGTTCGTCGGCTGGAGAACCACGGCCGCGCGCTGCGCCTGGAGTTCGAGCATGAGACCTTGCCCGGCGGCTGGGCCGGTCCGCGCAAGTGGAAGACCTTGGCCACGGGATGCCCGGAGTTCGTGCGCGCGCTGCTGGAACCGGTCGTGGCCCAGATCCGGGCGGCCAAGGCCGTCATCGCGGAACTCACCGCGCGGATCGAGGCGACGGTGCGTGCCGAGGAGGTGCCGACGGGGCTGGGCGTCCTGACGGTGGCCTTGGTGGAGGGCGAGGTCTGTGACTGGCACCGCTTCCGGCACCGCAAGGCCGTGGGCAGCTACACCGGCTGTTGTCCCAGCGAACACAGCTCAGGCGGCGTGCAGCGATTCGGGCACATCGACCGGCACGGCAACGCCCATGTGCGCACGCTGCTGGTCGAGGCCGTATGGCGGCTGCTGCGCTGGCAGCCCAGATGGCACGCACGGGTGAAGCTGCTGGAGAAGCTCCGGCACGGCGCCTCGCTGAAGAAGAAGACCGCCGTCGCCCTGGCACGCCAGCTCGCCATCGACCTCTGGCGCTGGCGCACCGGCCGCTGCTCCGCCGCAGACCTTGGCTGGACCTGCGGCCCCGGCAAGTCCGCCGCGGCGTGACATCCTCCCGGACTTGAATCCAGGACCTTCGACTCATCTGCGACGGACCTTCCGACGTGTGACGCTTTGGCCGCAGGGTGGGACGCAGCTCGGCGCTGCAGGTGGTGCCCGCGAGGGCATCCTTCGTTAGATGGGGCGCGTCCCCCCTGCGGCTTCCCCAAGTCAGGCAAGACATCATGGGCTCGCCTTGTGCGATGCTCGAATAGGAGCTGGTGACCGGGACAAAACCGGGAACGACCGAGGGAAGCCGCGCCCTGCCACGCCAAGCAATCCACGAAGGAAAGACCGGGAAAGGAATACCGCATCGAGGGAGAAGACGGCGACCAGCGTCCAAGGCCGAAACAGGCCGGCCGGGAACAAGATCCCGCCACCGCTCACGCGCCCGCCGTGGCTGCGCTCCGCTGCGCCCCGCGGGACCACATCCCTATATCAAGAAAACAATCCGTCCTCACACGCAACGGTTGACAACCCTCATAGGCGCTGCAGCGCATGGTTAGCCGTCATCATCGTTTGAATGTGTCTTCTGACCACTCCACCGTCTCGTCGCTCCACTTACCTTGGGCGTCACGAACGGGGAAGGACCGCACGATGTCTGCATCCTCGCCTGAACCACCAACCGCAGCATCTCGACCAAGGCTGCGGAATGAAACCACACCGG
>JANNAJ010000715.1:0-5413 GCA_031384285.1 Verrucomicrobiota bacterium | reverse complement strand
GACGACCCGTCCGCCGCCCAGCAACGATTCCTCTCGCTCTTCCTACGCAGCGAACGGGAGGTCTTCCGCTCGGTGGCCGTGCTTGTGCCGAACATGGCGGACGCCGAGGACATCGTGCAGCAGACCGCGCTCGCGTTGTGGGAGAAGTTCGGGGAAGCCGGCGCCCACCAATCAGGAGGGCAGGCAGTATCCGCAGGTCAACTCGGAGGGGCGGGTCAAGTTCCGCATCGTCGCCCCGAAAGCTCAGACGGTGGGGGTGAGCTTCAAGGACAGCAGCCCCTTCACCCGCGGTGAAGACGGCGCATGGATCGGCTACAGCCGTCCGCTCGACGAGGGCTTCTATTACCACACCCTCCAGATCGACGGGGCCGAGGCGCCGGATCCCGGTAGCCCCTACTTCTACGGCGCAAGCCGCTGGGGCAGCGCGGTGGAGATCCCGGACCGGGCCCCGTTGGCGGTCCTTCGCCAGGTCGCCCCCGTCCCGACGGCGGCGGTCACGACCCGCACCGATCCGGCGCCCTACGTGCCCGGACCGGCGACGACCGGTCCCGTCACCGCGGCCACACCTCGTCCTCAACCGGGACGTGAAGCTTGGTCTCAAGGATGCCTGGAAGGTCCAGGCGAAGATCCGGACCGCTACGCCAGCGTGGAAGCAGCCCTGCAAGCCATGGCGAAGGTGCCGATGGAAGCGCCCGTGTCGTCAACGGCCGGATGTAGGTGTGTACCGGGCCCGGAACCATTGTTCGGGCGCATCAGTGCCAAGGACATCGAAACGGGCCAGACCTGTGAAACGGATCTGGTTGGTCACCGTCTGCCATCCGTCGAGCCGGGTCGACCGCTCCACGACGAGCCCGGTTCCCGGCGCCCCGTACAGCGTCAGCGAAGAGTTCGTGTCGCCAAACTGGCCGGACAACTGGAGCGCCGAGGAGTTGGTCGAGGTCACAAACCGATACACGTTGCCGGAAGGCTCCAACGTCCAATGCATGCCATCGGGGAGGACGGGCATCTGCACGTCGGTGAACCACCCCGAAAGATGCGTGGCGGAGACGATCGCGACGGCCTGGCCAGGAGACCATTGGATGGGCGCGTCCGCGGTCACCCGCAGCGGGCCGCTCAGAGCCAAGCTCCCGTCGACCCTCAGGGCCGCGGCATCCGGAGAAAGGTCGTCCGACGCGACCTTGATCTCGAGGGAAGCGGAATCGCCTTGGGTCCAGTCGCCGGTCACAGAGAGCGGACGGTTCCTTGAAAGGGTCACCACCGCAGCGCGGTTGGTCACGGAGCCGAGGATAGAGCCGTTGCCGCCGAGATCTCCTCCCGACAGCATGAGTCCCGCCCGCGCGGAGATCTGTCCTCCGTCGAGGACGAACGCGCCGCCCGTCTGGACCCAAGAGGTGGCCACGGTCAGCGAAGCGCCGTCAGCCAAGGTCCACGAGCCGGCGTTGACCACCGGAAGATCCCCTGAAAGCTCCAGCGGTCCGGATTGCATGATGTTTCCGGCATTGGTCAGGTTTCCCGTCACCCTTATCCCCGGCCCACCGGCCGCTACGGTCATCGTCCCGTTGGTCGAGACGAAGAGCCCGCCGGCAGCAAGCGTGAGGGTCATGGGTGTGGCGGAGGTCTGCCGGTCGACGTGGACCGCACCGTCCAGTCTCGGCGCGTTGGTCAATGTGAGCGTCAGGGGAAGGAAACGGTCCTCGGCCCAGAGCCGCAGAGTGCAGTTGGCCGGGATCGTCCCGTCAAAAAGACATCCAGGACCGACGAAATTGATGGTGATCGGGTTGGTGGCGCCAGCGCCTACCGAGGCTGAACCTCGGGCGACGTAGACCGGGAAGTCCACAGTGCCGCCGTTGAACAAGAATCTTCCGTCTTGGACCCAGATATAACCGGTCCGTTGGTCCGCTTGGAGGATCGCGCCCGCTTCCAGATCCAGCACTGTCTCTGGGCCATAAAACCCGAAACCGGCATAGCCGGAGAGCTTGATGACGGCGTGGTTCTCGCACCGACCGTCCCCATACCAACTGAGGTTGACCGAATCGACGTCGATCTCCCCAAAGTTGAGCACCGGGCCGACAACATAGCGCGCTCCTCCGGGACCGGGCTTGACCTTGATCTGGCCCGTCATCGAGTTGGTGACCCTGCCCGGACCGATGACCAGACCGACATCCAGCGGCTCATCGATGGCTTCGAGGCGCAAGGTGCCGTCGATCTCGAAACCCGGCACGCGCGGGCTTCCGTCCACCCCTTGCAGCCAGAGCACATGCCCGAGCGGGACGTCGCCTGCGAGCAATCGGCTCGCCAGCCACCCGATGCCGATCCACGCCACCGCGGCCCGGGCGGCCTTGCATCCCACGAAGAGCATGATGGAAGAATCGCACAAGATCCGCTGGAAATCCAACTTGCTCCTGTACGGTGGCGGATGCGCCGTACCGTTTTCGCGTCGGCAGCTCCAGAACTACAGTGGCGCAGGGAATGCTATGACTCAATTTCGCGATTCGCGGCCCCGCTGGAAGCGTCACGTACCGGCAGAACCGGAAAACCGCACACCGATGAGAAATTTATCCGCGACGGCGTTCACGTTGATCGAGTTGCTCGTCGTTATCGCCATCATCGCGATCCTCGCGGGGCTTCTCCTGCCGGCCCTCTCCCAGGCGAAGAGCAAGGCGCAGGCGATCAGCTGCCTCAGCGGACTCCGCCAATGGGGGTTGGGCGCCCATGTCTATGCGAACGACAACCAGGACTCCCCGCCCCGGGACGGCATGGACGAGAACGGCCAGTATGCCGCGGACACGGGTGCCGCAAACGGTGCCGGATCGCCCATGGATCCGGCGGCGTGGTTCAACACCTTGCCGCCATTGCTGGGGGACAGACCGTTGTCCAACTACTGGGGCGATGCCAAAGTGTCTGGAAGCCTGCGTGCGTCCATGCCGTTTCCGGGAAGCAAGGGCAAGTTCTGGCATTGCCCGGCGGCCAAAGCCTTCTCGGAAGACACCGATGACCGTTTCTTGGCGCGTGGAGCCTACGGTGTCTTCAGTTACAGCATGAACCTCGATCTCAAGCTTCAGTCCTCCATCCTAAACGGTATCCAAGGGAACATGTTGCCCTATCCATCCATGCCTCGCATCGGCGAGGTGCCCGATAGCTCCGCGACGGTCCTGATGGTCGACCAAGCGTTCAGTCCGACCCATGAACTCTACACCCCCACGCCTGCAAGGAACGGCGCTCTTCCGGCCGCACGGAGCCAGCGCTTCACGGCACGCCACGGCAAGGGCACCAGGGCGGGAGGCAATCTCATGTTCTTGGACGGTCATGCAGGCTTCTACGCCCGATCGTACGTGACCAACAACAGTGCTTCGCTGGAGGAAAAGCGGAACCGGGACGTGATCTGGAACCCCAACCGGGACCGGTGACGGATCCGAGATCGACCGGATCTTCCCCAACGAAGCCTCCCTCGTGCGTCTGGTCTCCGCCCTCCTCGCTGAGATCACCGAAGACGGGGAAACCGGAAAAATCCACCTCAACCTCAACCCTTCCAATCGGCCCCGGCCAACGCGGTGCCGTCCTCTACTCGGTCATCGAGAGCTGCCGGCGACGCCAGATCGCCCCCTACGCCTACCTCCGCGACGTCCTCACCCGCCTACCCGCCATGACCGCCGGTCAGATCGCCTCCATCACCCCGGCCAATTGGGCCAATCCGGCAAATATCCCGTCCCGGCTCGCTGCATAAGTGTCATAGTCTTCGCGCTATCACACTTTATGCACCCCGCAGGTGCCCGGCGTGACGCTGAACCCGAAGCGCATGGACCGCTTCGTGCGCGGGCTGAAGGGCTGAGCTCCTTCGGAGGACCGCCGAGGCGATCGAGGGGTCCGGACCGAGGAATTCACTTCCTCAGCCGGAAGTACCGTGCTTCGACGGTCGCGGCGGCCGTGTACGGGCTGCTGACCACCGGTCCGGGCACATCGGTCCAAGGGCCCTGTGCCGCGGCGGCCTGTTGCAGGATGAAGCCGCCGCGGTTCCAACTCAGCGTGGTGGCACCGTCCGCGCCGCTGATGGCCAGGACGGCGGGGACCGCGAGACGCTGTGCGTCGGTGACCGAGACGCCGAAGGTGATGTCCGCGCTGCGAAGGTTGTAGTTGTGGACCTCGACGGCGAGCACGTTGTCGCCGGCGACGAGGTGGTCGGCCAAAGCGCCGCCGATGTTGAACTCGTCGGGGCAGGTGGCATCGCCTTCGCACGGGAAGCCCGCGGCCAAAGTGCCGTTCCCGATGGCGGCCGGTGCGTCGTCCATCCGGAGGCGATAGATCTCGTGGCCGTTCAGGTAGAAGACCGCTCCGTCGTCGATGAGACCCGAGAACCGCAGCGAACCACCGGCCGTCTTCTCCCTGACCTGGAAACGGGTCCGGAAGTAGTAGGTGAGATACGGGAACCCGGTCCGGGGATCGGACGGGATCTCCGCGCCGCGCGGCGTGATGTCGGGATTCGGGCCGGTCGATCGGACGTCGGCCCAAAGCAGGCCCGCCCCCGGCCCGCTCCATCCGGAATCGTCGTAGCCCGAAGCGGTCCAGGCGACGCCGTCCAGGTCGGTGGCGGTGTACCGCCATGCGTTGGTCAACGCCACGACCTCGTTGGTGGCAAGGTAGCTCGTGGTCGTGAGGAGGAGGTTCGACGACGTGTGGATCGTCGCCCCCGCCGCGGACACAGCCCGGAAATAGTACGGCGTGCCCGGCACCAGCCCAGTGACCAATGCGGCATGCTTCGTGGTCGCAATAGTCTGGAGCGGGGTAGCGGACCCGAGATCCTCCGTGGGACCATACTCGACCTGCGTGTTCGCCGGTGCGGTGGTGGTCCAGGTGATCGTGGCCGCGTCGTCGTCCGCGAGCGCCACGATGTCGTTGATGAACCCGGGCAGCGGCTTCGCGAAGACGCCGAGGTGGCCACCGACCGTGCGTTCCTTGCCGGAATCGGCGACCGCGCTGGGACGGTTCAGCCGTTTGACGGCCCCGGTGCTGTCTTCGGCGGACATCGTCGTGGATCCGCCGCCGTCCATGTTGATGCCGTCATGCGCGCCGAGCAGGAGCAGCCACGCGGCGGTCTCGTAGTCGTAGGCGCCGTCGCTGTAACCGCCTTGGCGTCCGTCGATGGTGAGCAGGAACAGGTAGCGGTGGTCGGCAGAGAGTCCGATGGCGGTGCGCGGGTTCGGCTGATGGACGAATCCGCCGGCGCCGAGGTACTGCCGTCCGATGTTCACGCCCGAGACGAGGACCGGGTAATCGCCGCTGACGGCGGTCCAGATACCCGTGGTGTCGGTCGCCGGCCAGTTCGTGTGGACGATCTTGGCGTGGTTGGCGGCGTCGACCATGAGCGTCGCCGCGTTGGCGAGACCGTTCGCGGGCGAGACCACTTCGCCGCGGCTGA
>JANNAJ010000703.1:0-1500 GCA_031384285.1 Verrucomicrobiota bacterium | reverse complement strand
CCCGTTGCCCCGGCCACCGAACAACACCGAGACGCCGCGGGAAGAGTCGTAGACCAGTCCATGGCGTTCGCGGGCGGAAGGGCCGTTGGTCTCGATGAGAAGGAACGGGGGATTCGGGACCACACCGATGCCGCAGACGCGCGAGGTGACCGAGTTGCAGGCATCCGCGACGATGCAATCGTAGGCGGCGTCGTCGAGGTAGCGCAGGGAAGTGAACGTGAGCGTGGCGTTGGTCACGCCGGTGATCCGGCCAGGTCCGGTCGACAAAGGTTCGCCGTTGCGCCGCCACTGGTATCGGAGCGGCCCCTTGCCGGAGGCCAGGACATCGAGGTTGACGAGAGAACAGACCTCGTTGGTGGTGGTGGCGGGATCGCGCCGGATCCACACCCCGGCCGTGAGCTCCACCGGGCTCGAGAACGTCGCCCCGCAGTCGTTGGCAAGGCGACAACGGTAGAACCCGTTGTCCGAGGGTTGGAAGGACTCGAAACGCAAGGTCGGTCCGGTGGCCCCGGGAACCGCACCGGACCCTATGGATCCGGAGGGTCCGCCGGACCGGTCGAGGTCCACCCGGAACCACTGGTACCGGACGGGACGCTCCGGGTCGGCGGCGGCGCCGGACTCGGCCAAGCGATTGAGAGAGTCCGGTCCGGGGACCACCCGGGTCTCGAGCGCGTCGCCGGGACATACATGCTGCGCCGTCGGCTGTTCCCGGATCGTCGGGGAGGTAAACACCTTCACCACGCAGGGGCTGGAAGTGACGGAATTGCCGCACAGGTCGGTGACGACGACGTCCCACGTGCCATGGATCTGGCTTGCGTCGAGGAGACGTGCGGGGTTGAAGGAAGGCTTATCGAGCTCCGTCACGCCGCCTTGGCGATGCCGCCATTGATAGGTCACGCCCCCGGGGGAGGACGCTTCCGCAGTAAGAGTCAGCGGGGGCGCAAGGCGGCCCGCCAAGTCGTCAAAGCAGGTCTCCAACTGGGCCGGCGGTTGCTTGAAGAGGTCGAGGAGCGGCCGAAGCTCCCAGGTTTCGCTCTGGGTGAGGTCGGAGAGCGGATTGGCGAGATTCGCCACGCCTCCGAACATCACCGTCACGCCCCGGCGTTCGTCGTAGACCATGTCGTGGTAGACGCGCGGTCGCGGGATCGAACCCGGGCTCGTCGGCACGATCTGGGGATAGCCGGGCTGGCGCGGGTCAAACTCGAAGTAGGGACGGGTTGCTTCCACCTGACTGGCTCCGGCCGGATTGTCACCGCCCAGGAACACCGCGCCGCCGAAGACGACATACCGGTCCCGCCGTGTGTCATGTACCATCCGATGCGCGAAACGCCCGGCTCCGGTCGAGAGCCGGGTGAGGTCGTTGGTCCCGACTTCCGACAGGCCGTCGTAACCAAAGACCACAGGCTTGCCCAGGATAGCTACCTTCCGGCGTCCGCCGTGGACCACGACCCTTCGTCGGAAGTCGTCGAAGACCATGCCAAAATCCGATACGGCGACGAA